>CAZITJ010000019.1:0-27110 GCA_964542135.1 uncultured Verrucomicrobiota bacterium | reverse complement strand
ATTAAGCTGTTTTCGCCCATTTTTATGAATAGATCAGGTTAGCTCACAGGGGCATCGCCGGGGGGCGGTGAGAGGGTGTTGAAGAAGCGGGTGATGGTGTCTGAAACCCGGATATCGGTTTCTTTGAGCGGACGGGCCAGCGAGATGTTTTCCACCGAGGGGCATCGGCTGAGGGCGACGTAGGTCTGCCCGCTGGCAAAAGCACCGCCCTGCAGATCGATGTGGATTTTGTCGATGGTTTTGCTTTGAGCCTTGTGGATGGTGGTTGCCCAGGCAAGGTTTAATGGATACTGCGTAAAGACCCCGGTCACTTCGCCTTTGATGGTGTCGCTTGTTTCGTCGTATTTGTATTTTTTCTCTTCCCAGTTGTTTTTTCCGATGTTGGCCACAAGGCCGCTTTCATGGATTTTGACCTGGATCAGAGCATCTTCCGGTTTGATTTCCAGAACGGTGGCCATGCTGCCGTTGACCCAGCGGCCCCTGGTGTCGTTGCGCAACAGCATGACCTGTGCGCCGACTTTCAGCTCCAGCGGATCGGGGGCCGGAAGCCGGTTTGCTTTTGTTCCCGAGGCGCCGTTTTTCATCCGCTCGCAGGTTCCGATGTAGTCGGCGCTGAAGCGGTGTGTTTTCCCCGGCAGCTCGTTGAGGCGCATGTCGTTGATTCGCTGAGCGGTTTTTACGCGGCTGGTAATGCAGAGACGGTCCTTGGGCGGATCGGGAATGACCGGGCAACGGCGGTTCAGGAAGGCGATGGCCCCCGGGGTGTCTCTTCCTTCACGGATTTTGTTGAGAACGGCCTGGAACTCCTGGTTTTCCTGTCGAAATATTTTGGTGAGTTCAATGGCTGAAAAGCGCTGGTTTCGCAGTGATTTTGCGCAGAAAAAAAAGAGATCCGGATAGCCTGCGTCCAGCAGGGATTGGAGCTCATTGTTCCGATGCGTTGCAATGGGAGGCAGCTGGAACATGTCTCCGACCAGCAGAAGCTGAACGCCTCCGAAAGGTTTCCCGCGTCCGTTCTTCCGGTTTTTTTGAAGGTACCAGTTGATGCCGTCGAGAAAATCCGCACGAAGCATGGAAACTTCATCAATAATCAGAAGTTCGAGTTTGTTGAGCAGATCAAGCCGGGATCGGTATGTTATCGTTTTAATCAGATTCTCACTCAAAGGAGCCCACGGAAATCCGAAAAAGGAGTTGATGGTTTGCCCGCCGATGGTCATGGCCGAAACACCGGTATAGGCCAGCACGATATTCCTTTTTTTCCCGGCAGATCGAATATAGTGGATGAGGGTGGATTTTCCGGTCCCCGCTTTACCGGAGACAAACACGACAGGGGTTCCGCCCTCCAGCTCCCTGATGCAGCGTTTGTATTCCGGTGTTACCTCAAAATTTTCGGGGAAGACCGCGGATGCCTCTTCAGAGGATGCGGGCGTGCGGTGAATCTGTGTAGCACGGTCTGAAACCTCTCCGAATGTATGTTGATTTATGCTCATCGGAATAGAGCATACCCCCACACTCGGGAATGGAGAATAATTTTTGAGAAAGGGGGCCCCTTTTTTTCAGGGCGTGGAAGCGAAGCGGATATTTTTTCCAAGCAGTGGACGCCATGTTTCCAGCCCCTGAAAGCGATAAAATCCGTTTATCCGGATTTTAGGATATATAAGTTGCATCATCCGATTTTCCCTGCTACATTGCACCGCATGAAACTAAAGGAACGACTGAATCAGGGAACGCTGCTGCTTGATGGCGCAGCCGGTACGTTTTTACAAAACTGCGACATCACGGCGGAACAATGGGGCGATGTCGAGGGCTGCAACGAATGGCTCAACCTTTCCGCACCGGACATGATTCGCGGCCTGCACCGCGCCTATCTCGAAGCCGGATCGGACGCCGTGGAAACCAACTCCTTCGGAGCCTCACCGGTGACACTCGGCGAATACAACCTTTCCGACCGCGCCTACGAAATCAACAAAGCCGCCGCAACCCTCGCCCGGGAATGCGCCGACGACTTTTCAACGCCCGATCAGCCGCGCTATGTCTTCGGCTCCATCGGACCGGGAACCAAACTACCATCCCTCGAACAGATTTCGTTCGACGAATTGCTCGATGCTTACAAAATCCAGATTCAGGGACTGCTCGACGGCGGAGTCGACGGACTGATCATCGAAACCTGCCAGGACCCGCTGCAGATCAAGGCCGCACTGGCGGCGGCAGACGACATTCTCGGTCCGGACAGCGAGATCGTCCGCTATGTCTCCGTCACCGTTGAAACCACCGGCACCCTACTCGTCGGCACCAGCCCGGCCGCCGCCGCGACAATTCTGGCACCCTATCCGATCGATGTACTCGGCCTCAACTGCGCCACCGGACCCGACGCGATGGAGCATCACCTCGACACCTTCGGTGAACTGTGGCCCGCCAAGCTGGCCTGTATGCCCAACGCCGGAATGCCGGAAGCGCGGCCCGACGGCAGCGTCAACTATCCGCTCAAACCGGAGGAGTTTTCAGCCAAAGTCACCGCGCTGGCAAAAACGCATAATCTCTCGATCATCGGCGGCTGCTGCGGAACCACGCCGGGACATATCCGGCAATTGAGGCAAAAAATCCAAACAGAAGGCCGCAAAGAACACGAAGGAACCTTCAACAAAGTAGAACAGGTTGCCAGCTTATTTTCTCCGGTCGAACTGACGCAGGAGCCGGCGCCGCTCTTTATCGGCGAACGGGCCAATGCCACCGGCTCGAAAAAATTCCGCGACACGCTGCTGGCCGACGACTACGAAAACGCCTTTCACATTCTGACCGAACAGCAGGAGACCGGCGCGCACGTTCTCGACCTGAGCTGCGGCTATGCCGGTCGCGACGAGCGCAAAGATATTGCCGTGCTCGTTCCGCGCATGGCGCGCGAGTGCACCGCGCCGATGATGATCGACTCCACCTCGGCCGATGTCATCGAAGATGCGCTCAAACTCTACGGCGGACGCGCCATGATCAACTCGATCAATTTTGAAGATGGCGGCGAGCGCGCCGAGCGCGTCGTCCCGATGGCCCGGCGCTACGGCGCCGCACTGGTCGGGTTGACCATCGACGAAAAAGGGATGGCGATGAATGCCGAGGATAAGTTCGCGGTCGCCAAACGGCTGACCGAGTTCTGCATCGAACGCGGACTCCGCGCCGAAGACCTGCTGATCGATCCGCTCACGTTTACGATCTGTTCGGGCGATGACACGCTGCGCGATGCCGCCTTCCAGACATTGGAAGCCATCCGCCGCATCAAGGCGGAAATTCCGGGCGTGCGCACGATGTTGGGACTTTCCAACATTTCATTCGGCCTCAAGCCCGCCCTGCGCAAGGTGCTCAACGCCGTCTTCCTGCATCAGGCGATTGAGGCAGGAATGGACGCGTGCATCATCAACGTAGCCGCCATCGTTCCGCTCAACCAGATTCCGGACGATCTGCGCACGGGCGCGGAAGCGCTGCTGGCCAACGATCAGAGCAACGGCGATCCGCTTGAAAACTACATCAACCTGCTCGAAGAAGCCTCGACCGAAGAAGAGGTTGCGGTGGAAGAACGTCCTGCTGATGAAGTTCTCGCCGATGCCATCATCCGCGGCAAGGTGCCGTGGCTGGAGGGGGCAGTGCCCCCACTTCTTAAGGAACACGCCGCTGAAGATATTCTGAACAACATGATGCTTCCGGCAATGAAAGAGGTTGGGCGACTCTTCAACGACGGCATCATGCAGCTCCCCTTTGTGCTGAAAAGTGCGGAGGTGATGAAGCGTGCGGTGGACATGATCAAACCCTATATGAAAACCACTGAAGCCGATGAAACCGTTCCGCTCGTTGTGCTCGCCACGGTTGCGGGCGACGTACACGACATCGGTAAAAACCTGGTCGGCATCATTCTCTCCAACAACGGCTTCGACACGGTGGATCTCGGCATCAAGGTGCCGGTCGAACAGATGATGGAGGCCGTCAAGGAGCATAACGCCGCCGCGCTGGGCATGAGCGGACTGCTGGTGAAATCCACCGCGATCATGGCAGAAAACATGAAAATCCTGGAACATGGCGGCTTCAAAACGCCCGTCCTGCTCGGCGGCGCGGCCCTATCTGCCGAATTTGTCGATCAGGCCTGCCGGCCGCACTATTCCGGCGGCGTGCTCTACTGCAAGGACGCCTTCGCCGGGCTGGCCGCCATGCAGACGTTGCAGGAAACGGGCAACCTGCCTGAGTATGTCGCCCCAACCCGCGACGGCGTTGGATGCGACGTTCCGGACTCCGGAAACGAAGAAGAGACGGAGGCCGAACCCATCGCCAGAGACGTCCCCGTTCCGGATGTCGAGATCGCCACCTGGGTGAATGAAGATATATCGTTAGACGATATATGGAACTACCTCGACCTGACCGGAATGATCAAAGGCGCCTGGGGCTATAAACAGGGCAAGCTCTCCGACAAAGAGTATCAAAAGCTGCTCGATGAAGAAGTCTACCCGAAACTGGATGATCTCAAAGAGCTGGCGCGCGCGGTGTTTGAGCCCAGGGTCATTTACGGCTTTTTTGAGTGTCGCTCGGAGGGCGATCGGTTTTTCCTAAACGACCCGAATACCGGCAAAGAAATTGCTATGGAGTTTCCGCGTCAGAAAAAAGCGCCGCACCGCTGTCTGGCCGACTTTTTCCGTCCGGATCGCGACATTTGCGCACTGTCTGCCGTAACGCTCGGCCAGCAGGTCATGGACAAAGAGCACGAGCTGCGCGATGCCGACCGGTACCACGACTATCTGCTCTTCCACGGGCTGGCCGTCATGACCGCCGAGGCGCTCAATGAATGGATGCACCGGCAGATCCGTTTACAGTGGGGATCGGATGAAGGGATTCTCACACTTCATGAAGTGTGGGAACGCAAGCTCGATCAGGGCCGCTTCGGCTTCGGCTACGCCGCCTGTCCGGATCTGGAAGGCAACAAGGTCGTCTGCGATCTGCTCGACACCGACCGCATCGGCCTCAATGTGACCGAGCTGTTCATGTGCGACCCGGAAGTCTCCACCATTGCGCTCATCACCCACCACCCGCAGTCCTGCTATTTCGATCTTTGACCGCACGGACTGAAAATGAACGCCGCTCAGCGCGAATGAAAGGTGGAATACGACCTTCCGCCTGCGCCGAGGCTTCGGCGGGCAGGCCGGACGCGTTCATGTGCGCTCGACGAACACGCTCCATGCATTGTTCCAGCCATTGGAACCCTGTTTGGATTTGCCGCCGTTGATTTTCACCGCGTATTCGTGTTGATTCCGATGAATCTGTGGTTTTGTATTCTCTCATGAGTAAACAGCGCATCCATGTTCGCTACGAAGGCCGGGTGCAGGGCGTCGGGTTTCGTTTCACATGCGTGAATCTGGCGCAGGATTTTGACGTGACCGGCTTCGTTAAAAACGAGTTCGACGGAAGTGTGACCCTGATCGCCGAGGGCGAAGAGGATCAGCTGATGGGCCTGCTGTCTGCTGTGCGCTCGTCGCCCCTCGGAAAATACATCATAACCGAGCAGACCGGCCGGTCAGCGGCAACCGACGAATTCAGGAGTTTTTCCGTGCGACACTGAGAATGGCGGAGGCCTGTTCCAGATCCGCGGCCGTGCGGATTTTCATATTGCCCGGCGAGGAGACCACCAGATGGACTGCCTGCCGGGTTCGTTCGAGCAGAGCTGATTCGTCGTCCGTCAGTTTGATTGAGCTCTTCAGAATTTTCGTGAACACATCGGGTTTGAACGCCTGCGGGGTCTGGGCCAGCCAGACGGTGTTGCGATCCAGGGTTTTGGATGCCTTCTGTCCTTTTTCAGCCAGCTTGACCGCTTCGGCACTGCGCACGGCGGCCACGGCGGCACCGTAGCGGCGTCCGGCCTTGACGGTCTCGGTAATCAGATGATCGGAAACAAACGGGCGGGCGGCTTCATGGACTAAAATCACGGAGGCATCCTCCGGTATTTTTTCGGCGGCATTTTTCAGGTTGGTGCGCCGCACGGATCCGCCGGCCACCAGATCGGCTATTTTTCGGCACCCGAAGGAGCGAACGGCAGCGCGTGCACTGTCGATCCGCTCCTTGCGCACAACCAGAACAATCCCGTCGATCAGTTCATTCTGCTCAAGCATTTGAATGCTGCGTGCCAGCACCGGGCGTGAGCCGAGCGCAAGAAATGAAACATCCACGCCTGCGCCGATCTCCTGATCTTTTCCGCACGCTAAAACAACGGCCCATGCTGACATACACGTTCTCCTGCCTGAATTCTAATAATGCAACCCGCGATGAGCTAGGAACTTAGCAGGCAAACCGGTGCGTGTCAAATCCGGTGACGGGCAGACGGCAATAAAGATGGGTGCGTGCGCCGTATCTTTTTTCATAAAAATTAACATAAATTTAATCGTTTAAAATCGCGGATTTCAGAACTGCCTACGATGCATGCATTTACATACAAACCACTATATGTTGTGGTTTTATTTGACAGGCCTACTCTATTTGGATAGTTTTCCTCTCGTTGCGCAAGCAGCAATATCCACTGAAAAACACCTTATTAACAAGTTATCAACAGGGGGAATTCGTTATGGCCAAGACGCTTGGACCAAAAAAGGCACTTTTCGACGGTTTCCGGAAACGCTCCGGTCTGATCGTCCCGTTCAGTTCAAAAAAAATCGAAATGGCCATTCACCGGGCCGTTGAAGAAGTCGCCCGCAAACAGAATGTCCCGCGCAATGAAGGTCTGGCGCCCAAAATCGCCGCGCAGGTCCTGGAGCATCTGGATACCCCCGAATCGGAGTTTTATGTTCGGGCAGACGAAAGCGGCCAACGCATCCCGCACATTGAAGACGTGCAGGATCTGGTGGAAATTCTGCTTTCCGAAAGCGGCGAAACCCTGGTCGTGGCCTCGTACAAGCGCTATCGCAAGCAGCGCGAAATCGCCCGGCGCAGCATCCGGGTGCGCGGCAACGATCCGAAAGGCGTGGACGTCACCGACGCCAGCCTGCTGCTGGTCGAATCTCATTCGGCCGAAGTCACGCTTCCCTGGGACCGCAAGCGCATCGTCAAGCAGATCCTGGACAAGACCGAGCTGGCGGTCGATACGGCCATCAGCATCGCCAAATCGGTTGAAAACCGCATCATCGCCGGAAAAATGAACACCATCAACACCACGCTCATCCGTGAGATGGTGAACAACGAACTGGCGGAGCGGGGCCATCAGGCACAGCTGCGCGATCTCTCCCTGTACGGTGTTCCGCGCGATTATGTCGAAAACCTGATGTTCACCAAATCCACGGAGAACAGCAACATCGTCAACAACAACCCGGAAGCGGTCAACCTGGGCATTGCCGAACTGGTTCTTAAACAGTGGGCGCTCGACACCATCTTTGATCCCGAAATCAAACGGGCGCACAACACCGGCGCCGTTCACCTGCACGACCTCGGATATCCCCACCGCGTCTACTGCTCCAGTCACTCCATCGAATACGTCAAAAAATACGGTCTGCAGGGACTGATCAACCTCAACACCGAGTCGAGCCCGGCGAAAAGCGCATCGGTGCTGACCGGTCATCTCAACACTTTTCTGGCCTCCATGCAGGCCAACTATGCCGGCGCGCTCGGCATCGCCTACATCAACATTCTCTACGCGCCGCTGCTCGAAGGCATGAATGCCGTCGAACTCAAGCAGATTGCGCAGGAGCTGATCTTCAACGGCTCACAGAACGCTTTCAGCCGCGGCGGGCAGACCCTGTTCCTCGACTTCAATATCCATTCGGGCGTGCCGAACTACATGAAAAGCGTCCCGGCCATCGGCCCGGGCGGCAAATACATGCTGCGCCTCAAAAACGGCCTGAACGTGGCCCTCGAAGAAGTGCTGCGCGAGGAGCGCGACCCCAGCGGCTACAAGCTGATGGATCTGTATCTGGAAGAAGAGGACGGTCGCAGGCGCCTCGTTCTGCGTGAAATCGTCGGCAAAGAAGGCATTGAGTCCGATCCGGAGATCGAGGCGGAACTGGCGGAACGCGGCGAAAAAATCGTTACCTACGGAGACTACACGAAAGAGGCGCAGGAATTCTGCCGGGCGCTGCTGGAAGTCTGGGGCGACGGCGACAGCAACGGCCGCATCTTTGAGTTTCCGAAATGCGACTTCCATATCTGCGAAGAAACCTTCACCGATCCGGAACAGTATGAAATCTATCAGGCCGCCTGCCGGCTGGCCGCTAAAAACGGCTCCACCTACTTCATCTTCGACCGCGATGAAGTCACCCTGTCGGCCTGCTGCCGGCTGCGCACCACCATCAGCGACAACCGCATGCTGCGCCATCCCGAAAACATGCGCTTCTGCGGCTTCCAGAACGTCACCGTCAACATTCCGCAGTGCGCCTACCGGGCGGCGCGCTCCGGCGGCGACATTCTGACCAACTTCTACACCGAAATTGACGAGATGATGAACCTCGCGGTGGATGCCCATCTGCAGAAAAAAGAAAAAATCGCCGACATGATGAGCGGCAACGGCCATCCGCTCTGGCAGATCGGCAAGGAATCCTGTGACGGCAAGCCCTATGTCGACCTCGACACCTGCACCTACATTCTGGGTCTCATCGGGGTCAACGATGCCGTTAAATTCCTGATCGGACAGGAACTGCACGAAAGTGATGAAGCCCGGCAGCTCGGCCTGCGGATTGTGGCCTATATGTATGCCCGCACCAAAAAGCTGGCCAAAAAGCACAACCTTAAATTCACGCTTGAGGAATCGCCCGCCGAAAGCGCCGCCCGCCGTCTCGCCAAGAGCGATCTGGTGTACTTCCGCGACGAAGCCGCCGATGTCGTCAAAGGCGACAGCGAGGACGTCTGTTACTACACCAACAGCGTGCACCTGACCGCCGACGCACCGGTCGGCCTGGTGGAACGCATCGTCGAACAGGCCAAGTATCACAGCCTGATTGAATCCGGGGCCATCACCCATGCCTTCATCGGTGAAGAGCAGCCCTCGCCCGAATCCATTGAAAAGCTCATGACCGAAACCTTCTTCCGCACCCAGTCGGCACAGGTCACCGTTTCGCCGGAATTCACGTTCTGCAACCAGTGCCATCACCAGTCCCGCGGCCTGCTGGAAAGCTGTCCGTCCTGCGAATCCGAAGACGTCGTCGGCGAAACCCGTGTCGTCGGGTATTTTTCCAAGATTCAGAACTGGAACAAATCCAAACGCTACGGCGAACTCAAGGCCCGTCACGACGGGCAGTACAACGTTGAAACCGCCGATGAAGGCGCCGGCCGGAAACTTGCAACCGCGGCGGAATAACTGAAGGAGATCGCATCATGGACAAACCGTACAAAATCAAAGTCTTCGGCAAAGAAGGCTGCGCCAAATGCAAAACGCTCAGCCAGCGCCTCGACAAACTGCTCGCCGGCGAGGATTGGGCCGACTTTGAAAAAGAATACTGCGATGTCGAAAGCGTGGACGGCCTCGTCGCCTTCGCCTCGGCCGAATGCATCAACCCGCAGCGCATCCCGGCCATGCTTGTCACCCGCAAACACGAAGAAACGGGCCGCTACGACCCCGTACCGACCCGCAATCCGCAGCCGACCGATGAAGTCTGCGGAAAATCAAAGCTCTACCAGTACGTCGGACTGCAGACCGATTACACCGACACCGGTAAAGGAATCATCTCCCCCAAGATGATCACCGCGGTCCTCGAAGAGGCCCGTGCGTGATGCCTCCCGGAGCGTCAGCTCCGCGTGAACGGGCGGCCCGGGCCCCCACCCGGCCGCCCGTTCGCGCATTTTTCCAACGTCTGGACCTTTTCACAGTCGTTTTTCCGAAGCGCGGAACGTTTGCCTGACGGAGCGTTTTAAATTGAACTGTAGCCATGCACAGCCTCCCTTCGGAAGGCTGTCCTACAAGTTGGTTTGCAGGACGGGCTTCTTCGGTATTCCGAAGAGCCTGTGAGAATGACTACACTTTTTTTAAAACGCTCCGGGCGCGCCCTCGCTTCCAAAAAAAGGAGATCATCATGGCATTCCAATGTCCTGCACCAACGAAACGCCCGGCGCCGACACCCTGCACGAAGTGTAAGGCCGGGGACAGGTCTCCGGAATCGCCTTTCTGAAAAACTGCAACATCGACCACACCCGGGCCCGCGCCTGCCCGGCCACCAGGGAAAAGGGCATGCTCATCATCAGCCTCTAAGGTGGAGCGGCCCGGTCCTGAAAACACCTTGACCATTGTAGGACTAGGTGCTATACAAAAGTTATGAATGACCTGATGACCCGGCAGTTCAGCAAGTGGGCATCCAAACAGTCCGTTGGCTTAACTGCACTGAGGAACGCACTTGATGAACTAAAACAGGGGTCATTTGAAGCTTCGCTGGGTGGTCACCTCTATAAAAAGCGGATCCGCTTCCCCGGGAAGGGTAAAAGCGGCAGCGGGCGGACAATTATTTGCTATAAACGAGATCAACGAGCCATTTTCATTCACGGATTTGCAAAAAACGAAAAGAGTAATCTGAGCGCAAAGGAACTGCTGGCATTCAAGGAGTTTTCAAAAATTCTGCTCGGCTTGAGTGAAGAACAAATTGCAACAGCCGTTAAAAACGGCGATTTGAGGGAGGTGTCCAAATGAGACAATCGATTGCAGATTCCATCACCAAGACCGTTTCCGATCTGAACAGGAGCGGGATTGTGGATGAGATTACCATGAAAAACATCGAAACGCTGTGCATCCCTGAGGTTCACGATTATCCGCCGGAAAAGATCGTTTCGATCCGCAAGCGTAACCATCTCAGCCAGTCGGCGCTGGCCACGGTGCTGAACATCAGCCCCTCCACCGTGCAAAAGTGGGAACGCGGCATCAAAAAGCCCGCCGGTGCATCCAAAAAACTGCTTGATGTGGTGGAACGCAAAGGTGTCGGGGTGCTGGTGTAATGTCTCAAAAAGAACACACAGCAAAAAACTCAAGCTCCCCTGTTTACGCCTTCTTAGAAAAACCCTCCATGATCGACTACCCCGGTCATCTCTGCGGGGTCTTTTTCACGAGCGGCTGCAACTTCACCTGCGGCTTCTGCCACAACGCCGTGCTCATGGGACATAAACAAAAAGGCATTCCCTGGAGCCGACTCGAAGAAGTCACAAAAAAATTCCGCAGCGAATGGGTCGACGCCGTCTGCATCACCGGCGGCGAACCGACGCTGGAGGCCGCTCTGCCCGAACTCATCGCCTTCTTCCGCGACGGCGGCTTTAAAATCAAACTCGACACCAACGGATCGCGCCCCGACGTACTGCGCGACCTGCTCCCGCAGATTGACTTCATCGCCATGGACATTAAAACCGGTCTCTCCGGCTATCCCGAACTCGCCGGCTTCACGCGCACGGAAAAAATCGAGGAATCCGTAAAACAGATCATGAAAAGCGGGGTGGACTATGAATTCCGCACCACCGTCATCGAGCCCTTCCACAGTAACGAAAAAATGCTCGAAGCCGGCGCCCTCATCCGCGGCGCAAAGCACTGGGCCCTGCAGGCCTTCGTGCCGCAGGACACCCTGCCCGGCGAAAAATTCCGCACCCTCAAACGCACCCCGCCCGATCGTCTGCTCGAACTCGAAGTCCTGCTGGAGCCCTTCGCGGAAACCATCACCGTCCGCGGCGCGTAATCAGTGGCCGGAGCAAACGGATAAAAAAGCGGCTTTGTCGTCATTGCTGCCCGCCCCCCGCATCCTGACTTATCCTGTTGATAGAGAAGAGTATATAAAAATATACCAAAACCTTTAAAGGTGCGGGATATGCCAAAACAAAATATTTATAAACATTTTTATACCAAATGGTTATAAATATTTAATTCCATACCTTTAAAGGTATGGGAGCGTTGAACGGGGCGACGGTCGAACCGCCGGTGCGGGAGACGGAAACAGGCGGAGCCGGTGAATGCCGGGCGGGTCAGGCGGCGCTTTGACCCCAGGGAGAACGTTTGCTCTTGACGGCCGCCCGTTGAACCGTTGCTTAACCGCAACATCACGTTGCGTCTTTTTTTTTCGTGCATCCGGTTTCCATACGCTGAAAAACGGTTGTCGCGTTGATTTTCATTCCATCATCCTTTTTTAGTTTGACAAAAAAACAGTTCGTGGTACGAACTGTTCACCATGAAAACAAATCTAAGCCCCCGTGAATTCGCTGTTCAGCTCTCCGAGCTGATGCCGCACCTGATGCGCGGTATGCTGAAGACCGAGCAGACCGGCTGCAGCCATACGGATGTCACCATGAATCAGCTCTGGGCGCTGGGCTATCTTCAGGAGCACGGCGAATCGCCGGTCAATTCCATTGCCCGCGCGGTCGGGCTCAAACGGCCCGCCACCTCCGGACTGGTGGACCGCATGGTGCAGGCCGGGCTGGTTCAGCGGACGCGCAGCAGGGAGGACCGGCGGGTCGTACTCGTCGCCCCCACGACAAAGGGCCGCAAACTAATTGCGAAAACGCTGGAAGAAAAAGTGAAGAGCATTACCTCCCTGTTTTCCCCGCTGTCCGCCCGCGAACGGGCGCAGTATCTGGCGCTGCTGGCAAAAGTTGTCAAACGGATGGATGAGCAATGAACAGGAACCGGCTTTTTTTCTGTGTTCTGCTGACCGCCGCGGCCGCCCGGGCGGAACCTCCGGTGTACACCCTTGAGGACTGCATTCAGATCGGTCTGGAGCGGGCCGTGTCCGTCCGCAATGCCGGTCGCGAACGGGACATGGCCGATGCCCGCGTCATGCAGGCCCGCGCCGAGGGCCTGCCGCAGGCCGCTCTTTCCGCCGCGTATACGCGCAGCGACGGCTCCTCGTTCGCCGGGGCCGAAGCGCAGGCGGACAGCTACAGTGCCGGCGCAACCCTCAGCCAGACACTCTACAGCGGCGGCCGCGTTCTCGCCGGCGTTCGCGCCGCCCGCGCCTACCGCACACTGACCCGCGCCGCCCTCCGGCAGGCCCGCGCCGAACTGATCCGCGACATCCATATCGCCTTTAACGATATTCTGCTGGCCAAAGCCGTTGTTGAGGTGCGTACAGCGTCCGTTGAACAGCTCGAGGAGTTTGCCGAACAGGCCCGGCAGAAATACGAGGCGGGAACCGCCTCGCAGTTCGATCATCTCACCGCCGAGGTGCGGCTGGCCAACGAGCGGCCCGTCCTGATCGAAGCCCGCAATACACTGGCGGTTGCCCGGGAACGCTTCCGTAATCTGATAGTGCTCGATGAGTCCGATTTCGAACTGAAGGGTGAACTGCAACCCGAGCCCTTTAAGCCGGACATGGAGACCCTGCGGGCTGCCGCGCAGCTCCAGCGCCCGGCAATTCAAATACAGCAGCAGACCGTCGAGCTGCGCCGTGAGGAGGTTTCCGGAGCCCGCGCCGGATACAAACCGACGCTGACCGCATCGGCCGCCTACACTCAGGAAAATCCCGACCGCTTCACCGGCGCGGATGAATGGGATGGAACCTGGCAGGCCGGTCTCACCGCCCGCTGGACGCTCTTCGACGGCGGCACCCGCCGCAGCGAATCGGTTTTAAAAGCGCTGGAACTGGCCAAGTCTCAGGCCGAACTCGATGATTTGAAACGGGCTGTGGCGCTGGATGTCACCGCTGCGCGGCTCGATCTCACCGCTGCGCGTGAATCCGTGGCAGGCGCTGCTCAAACCGTCCAACTGGCCGAAAAGGCCCTGGAGATCGCCAAAACGCGCTACGAAACCGGGCTGTCCACCTATCTCGAGTTCACCGACAGCAATCTCTCGCTGAACACCGCCCGCCTGACCCGCTTGCGGGCCCTGCACGACACCATGAACGCCGCGGTGCGCCTGCGCTATGCCGCCGGTCTGCTGGGCCGCGAACCTGCTTCCGGAAAGGACCCCTTATGAAAGAAAAACTCAACGCATTTCTGAGCCGGTTCGACCGATCCGGCCGCATCCTGCTGGCGGTTCTGGGCACCGTCATCCTCCTGACGGTCCTGCTGATGATCCTGCCCCGCCGGCAGCCGGAACTGCCGCCGCAAAAGGAAAAGGCCGTCCCCGTCGAAGTGATGGAGGTGCGCGAACAGGACTTGCCGAATATCATCGTGCTGCCGGGGCTGGTGCTGGCCGATGTGGACGCACGGCTTTCGGCCGAAACGCAGGGACGCGTCGTCGAGCTGCTCGCCGACCGCGGACAGGCCGTCACCAACGGGCAGGTGCTTTTACGGCTCGACGACCGCACCGCCCGCATTGCGTTCGAGGACGCCGCCCGCAATCTGGAACGCTTTGAAACGCTGAGCGGCACCGGGGCGGTATCGCCAAAGGATCTCGACGAGATTCGCAAAGCGTATGATCTGGCAGAAACCACGCTGAGCTATCACACCGTAAAAAGCCCGGTGGACGGCATTGTCAACGAGCGCTATATCGAGAAAGGGGAGTACGCCACCCCCGGAACCCCGCTGTTTGACGTGATCGCCATCGACCCCGTACGCGTCACCGCCGATGTTCCCGAGCGCAATATCGAGTCGCTGGCGGTCGGCGACCCGGTTCCGTTCGACGTGCTTTCCCTTGGAAACCGCACCTTCACCGGCCGGGTGGCCTATATCTCCGCCAAGGCCGAACCGGGCAACAATGCATTCCGTATCGAGCTGAGGGTTCCGAATGACGGCGGTCCGCTGCGGCCGGGAATGATCGTCTCCCTGCGTCACCGGCGCGGCACGCGTGAAAACGCCGTCGCGCTCCCGCTTGACGCCATCATTCCGCAGAAAGGCGACAACGTGGTCTATATCGTCCGCGACGGACGCGCGGTCCGGCAGCTGGTGCGCATTGACGATATTCTCGAACAGGAAGCCGTGATCCTTTCCGGGGTGACGGCGGGCGACCGGGTGGTCACCCGCGGCAACCGCATGCTGAACGACGGAGCGGCTGTAGAGGTCCGGGGGAATGGAGCGCGGGAATAAAGGAATACAGGCGCGAGGGGCATTTCACGGCTCCACCCGTCGGCACTCCATAGGAGTTCAGGATGATCATAACCAACTACGCCATTAAGTTCCGCACCGCGGTGTTTGTCTTTATCGCCGTTCTCGTCGTGCTCGGCATCGTCACCTATACATCCATCCCGCGCGAGGGGTTTCCGGACATCACCATTCCGCAGGTGTTCATCAGCGCACCCTATGAGGGCACCGCACCGGAAGACATGGAAAATCTCGTCACCATTCCGATCGAGAAAAAGCTAAATGAACTCGGTAATGTCAAAGAGATCCAGTCCACTTCCGGTGAAAGCCTGACCACCATTTCCATCGAGTTTCTGCCGTCTCAGGATATCGATACCGCCATCCAGCGGGTCAAAGACAAGATCGACCTGGCCCGTGTTGATCTGCCCGATGATCTGGAAGAGCCGATTGTCGACGGCTTCAACTTCAGCACCGATATTCCCATTATGCGCTTTTCCATCTCGGGCGACCCCGACCTGGAACGCCTGAAAAACATCGCGGAGAATCTGCAGGACCGCATCGAACTCATGCCCGGCGTGCGCGAAGCGGAAATCTCCGGAACACGCGAACGCGAAATCCGCATCGAGTTCGACCGCACCCGGCTCAGCGCCTACGATATTCCCGTCAGTGACCTGCTCGGTCTCATCGCCGAAGAAAACATCACCGTTTCGGCCGGGTCGCTGGAAGTCGGCGACAGCAAGGTGCAGGTGCGTCTGCCCGGCGAGTTCGAACGCGCGGGCCAGATGCGCGATCTCGTTCTGGCCGTCCGCGGCGGCCGGCCGGTCTACCTCAGCGACGTGGCCGACGTGGCCGACACCTACAAGGACATCACCTCCATCGCCCGCATCAACGGCGAGCCCTCCGTCTCCATCAGTATCAAAAAACGCTCCGGCATCAACACCGTTGAACTGGTCGATCGCGTCAAGGCCATGCTGGACGACTACAATCTGCCCGCCGACCTCACCCTCACGCTCGTACAGGACGAATCGAAAATGGTCGGCGACATGCTGGCCGAACTGGAAAACAACATTATCACCGGCTTCCTGTTTGTCATCATTGTGCTGTTTATTTTTATGGGCGGACGCAACAGTCTGTTTGTGGGGCTGGCCATACCCTTCTCCATGCTGCTCGCCTTTATTGTCATTTCGCTGCTGGGCATCACGCTCAATATGGTGGTGCTCTTTGCCCTGATTCTGGGCGTCGGCATGCTGGTGGATAACGGCATCGTCATTGTGGAAAACATCTACCGGCTGCACTGCGCCGGCCTTTCACGCACGGAAGCCGCCCGCCGCGGCGCCTCCGAGGTGGCCTGGCCGGTCATCACCTCCACACTGACCACGCTGACCGCCTTTTCTCCACTGCTGTTCTGGCCGGACATCATGGGTCAGTTCATGGGGTTCATGCCCCGTACGCTCATCATTACGCTCTCCTCCTCGCTCTTCGTTGCACTGATCATCAACCCGGCCGTCTGCTCCGTGCTCATCAAAAAGGGACGGGGCAGCGTCAATCCGCTCAACGGAGGCAGTCCGCATCCCTTTGTACAGGGCTATGAACGCTTTCTGCGCAAAGCGCTGTCCCACCGCGTGCTGGTGACCCTGCTCGGCATCGCCTTCCTGCTGCTCAGCATCCAGCTCTACGGCCGCTGGGGGCACGGCGTCGAACTGTTCCCGGTCACCGAACCCGAATCCTCCCAGATCCAGGTCAAATATCCGCAGGGCACCGCCATCGAAACCACGGATGCCGCCATCCGGCAGGTGGAACGCCTCCTGGAGCCCTACGAAGAAATCGAGTTCTTCCAGAGCAACACCGGCCAGGGCAATGCATCCTTCGACTCGGTCAGCAGCGGCACACACATCGGCTCCATCTACATCGACTTCATCGATGAAGATCTGCGTCAAACCCCCGCCAGCGACGTCATCGAACAGGTCCGGGCCCGGCTGCCGGTGCTGCCCGGCGCGGAAATCACCATCGAAAAAGAGCGCGGCGGCCCGCCCGTCGGCGCGCCCGTCAGCATCGAAATCTCCGGCGATGATTTTGACCGCCTGACCGCGCTGGCCGATGAAATACGCGGCCGCATCGACACCATCCCCGGCCTGACCGACCTGCGCAGCAGTTTCGAGGACGCCCTGCCGGAGCTGCAATTCAACATCGACCGTCGGCGCGCCGCCCTGCTCGGGCTCGACACCGCCACGGTCGGCCGCTTCCTGCGCACCGCGCTCTACGGCGTGGAAAGCCGCCGAAAATTCCGCGCCGGTGAAGACGAATACGACATCACCGTCCGCCTGCCCGAGACGGCCCGTGAACAGTTCAACACCCTCGACGAAATCCGCATTCCCGTGCGCGACGGCGACACCGTGCCGCTCTCCTCCCTCGGCACCTTTGAATACACGGCCGGCCTCGGTGAAATCAAACGCAAGGATCTCAAGCGCGTCATCACGCTGCTGGGCAACAACGAGGGCCGCTCCGTTCAGGAAATCCTCGCCGATGTCTCCGGGCGCATCAACGACATGAATATGCCCGACAGCTACTCCATTTATTATGCGGGCGACAACGAGGAAATGCAGAAATCCATGTCGTTTCTGATGAACGCCTTCCTGATCGCCGTTGCCGGCATTCTTGTCATCCTGGTGATCCAGTTCAATTCCGTACTGCTGCCGCTGATTATCTTTTTATCGATCATCCTCTCCATCATCGGGGTCATGTGGGGCCTTCTGCTCACCGGGACGCGCGCCAGCGTCGTCATGACCGGGCTGGGCATCATCAGCCTGGCCGGGATCGTCGTCAACAATGCCATTGTACTCATCGACTGCATCGGCCAGCAGCGCCGGGAGGGCATGGACAACCTGGACGCCATCATCACCGCCGGACGGCTCCGCCTGCGTCCGGTGCTGCTCACCGCGGGCACCACCATTCTCGGGCTGCTTCCGATGGCTGTCGGCTGGAGCATCGACGTGCACGAATTCCCGTTTAAAATCAGCGCAGGCGGCAGCACCAGCGCGTGGTGGGCGCCCATGGCCGTGGCCGTCATCTTCGGGCTGGCCGTCGCCACCGTGCTGACCCTCATTCTCGTGCCGGTCATGGTCAGCCTCGCCGACGGTTTCGTCGCGCGCCTGCGCCGCCTCGTCCGCACCGAACTGTGAGCGCCCTCTCCGGCGCTCCGTGAAGCACAGGAGGATGTCGGAACAATCCGCCGGGGCGGCGCGGTACGGCGCGCACCGGCTTTTTCAACCCGTCGCGCTCAAACGGGTTTCAATGACTGGAACCGTCTGCACGGTCCAGCAGCCGGGCATAGATCTCAGCGGCGGCGACGACCTGTTCAAACGCCACGGATTCATCCCGCGTATGGGCTTTTGAAAGCTGCCCGGGACCGAGGATGAGCGGACTGCATCCGGCCTCGCAAAGCAGGTTGGCATCGGAGTGACTGTGAAACGCCATGGGGTTCCAGGGTCTTTCCAGGGTTTGGAAAATCTCTTTTAGCGCCCGGGGAAGCGGCTCGTCTGCAGCAATCTGAAATCCGTCGGCAAGGGTCGGGAAATCGATTTCGTGCCGGGAGGCGCGGCTGCTTTCCAGTGCATCGGAAACAAATCTGCGGAGCTGTTCCGCGTAGCGCCGGGCGGAGATCCCGGGCGGAAGATGCAGGTCGATGGCGGCGGCGCAGCGGTCGGGGACCGCGAACCCGGACTCTGAGCTGTGCAGGTCGCGGATGTTGAGTACGGTGGACGGCTCTTCGTTTTCGATGCGGTCTTCGAGCTGAATGAGCAGGCGAAGCATGGCGCGGATGGCGTTGGTGTCCCGGTTGGACATGGCGGCGTGCCGCCGGTATCCAAACGCCCGGACGAGCAGTTCCACGTAGCCGTAATGTTCCAGACAGGGGCGCAGATCGGTGGGCTCGGCGACCAGAGCTGTTTGGAAGCGGTGTGCCTGCAGCAGCACCTGCGTGCCGTCACCGGCTTCCTCCTCGCCGACGACCAGCGCCAGCGCGGTCTGCGGCGGCAGCGTTGCGTTTTCCGCTGCACAGATAAAGGCCTCGACCATGGCGGCGCAGCCGCTTTTCATATCGGCGGTGCCGAGCCCGCAGCAGAGTCCGTCGTGTTCATTGAAGCTGTATTGCTCAATATCATAGGCCGGCACGGTGTCCAGATGGCCCAGGAAAAGCCTTTGCGGATGGTCCCCGGAACAAACGATCAGATTGGAGCGGGTGTCATCCACCTGTTGATAGGAAACGGGGAGTCCGTGCTCTTCGAGAAACGCACTGAGAAAGGCGGTAATTTCCTCTTCACGATTGGACGGGCTGTAGATATCAACCAGATCGCGAAACAGATTATACAGGCGTTTGCGGCAGACGGTGCCGGCCATCATTCCTCCTTATTGAGGTTGAGGGTCATATAAACGTGGTCGGTGGGGTTCTCGAATCCCTTTCGGCGAAAGAAGGCGATGGCGGCCTCGTTGTCGGCCTGCGTATCGATCATCATTATCCGCACTCCCTGCGTTTCCATGCGTTCCCGAAAGCGGTCAAAAAGCTGGCTTCCAATGCCCTGCCGGGAGCAGTCCGGATCGACGCCGAGCCAGAGGAGGTGGCCGTAACTCCATGCCGAGCGGGCTTTTTCGATGGTGGTTCCCAGCGCGAAGCCGACCACCTGTCCGTCGCTTTCGGCCACCAGCAGGCAGTCCGGCTCGCTGTTGAACAGGGCGGTGACCTCATATTCATCCCACGTTCGATAGAGATTCGAGGCGGCCTGCGCGGTAAACACCTTCTCGCCCAAATGAAAAATGGCGGCGAGATCGTCGATGCCGGCGCTGCGAATGTAAACCGTCGGATTCATGCGTCCTCCGCGGAGCCGGGCCAGCTGCAAAGCCCGAGATGGGGCGACACATCTTCGGGCGGAAGAAACCCCCCGCCGTTCTGCAGGCGGACGTGCGCGGCTCCGGCGATCATGGCGGCGTTGTCCGTGCCGAGGCCCGGGGCCGACAGGTTCAGCGGGATGCCGGTCTGTGCGGAAAGCGTGCTGAGCTTTTCGCGCAGCACCTTGTTGAGCGATACGCCGCCGGCACAGGCAAAGGAGGCACATTCAAAGCGCTCCAGCGCGCGGGCGGTCCGGGCCGTCAACGCATCGGCAACCGCCTCCTGATAGCTCGCGGCAACATCGCGCAGGGCCTCGGGGTCGGTTGGTACGCCGGGATGTTTCTGCAGGTAATAAAGCAGCGCGGTTTTGAGTCCGCTGAAACTGAAGCACAGCTCGCGATCATATCGGTACGGCCAGTTTCCTCCCGGACCGGCCAGCCCGCGCGGGAAGTGCACGGCCCGGGGATTGCCCCCTTCGGCGGTGCGTTGAACGGCGGGCCCGCCGGGATACCCGAGGCCAAGCAGTGCGGCCCCTTTATCAAGCGCCTCGCCGGCGGCATCGTCAAGGGTCTGCCCGATGAGTTCATAGGAGCCCGGATGCGTCATATAAACGAGCCTGGTATCGCCGCCGGAGACCAGCAGCACCAGCAGGGGAAAGGCCCCGTCGAGAACCGGCGGCTCATCGCCGAGAAAAACCGAGTAGATATGCCCTTCATGATGGTGCACGCCGGTCAGGGGAATATCGAGCCGCAGGCTGAGCGCCTGCGCGGCCGACCAGCCGACAAGCAGGGAGCTGGCCAGCCCGGGGCCGTATGTGACCGCGATGCCGTCGAGCTGATCAAACGATGTGCCGGCCTCCCGCAGCGCGATGTCGATGATGCCGGGCAGTTTTTTGACATGATTGCGTGATGCAATTTCCGGCACGACACCGCCGTACGGTGCATGGGCAGCCACCTGCGAATAGATCGCATTGGAGCGGATCGCGCCGTTTTCTGCAACGGCGGCGGCGGTCTCATCGCAGGAGGTTTCTATGCCGAGCAGGATCATGGGCCGAAAGCGAAGAATAAATGGATTGCGGCAGTCATTGTTTTTCCCGGAAGATCAGCACTCCCTGCAGCACACCGATGGCTTTTTCGAGCTGCACGTCGGACAGCCCCTCGCCGAGCGAATCGTCAGCGGGTTCGTCGGCCTCGGCACCGTCCTGCTGCTGCATGTTGCTGAGCCGGAGCCTGTAGAGTGTTTCAGGATCCATGTCCACACGAATATCGGGCTCAATGCCTTTGTCGTGGATCTCGCGTTCACTGGGCGTGTAGTATTTGGCGGTCGTGAGCTTCACGGCGGAACCGTCTTCGAGCGGAAGCAGGCTCTGAACGGATCCCTTGCCGAAGGTTTTTTCGCCGACCAGAATGGCGCGGTTGTGGTCCTGCAGCGCGCCGGCCACAATTTCCGAGGCGCTGGCACTGCCGCGATTCACGAGGATCGCCAGGGGCATATCGCGATAGTGAACGGATCCGGTGGCCTTGAATTCCTGAAGGGGCTCTCCGTTGCGGTCTTTGGTGAACACAATCAGTTCGCCGCGCGGAAGAAAGAGCTCGGCCACGCCGCCGGCCGCGGAGAGCAGCCCGCCGGGGTTTCCGCGCAGATCCATCACCAGCGCCCGCAGGTCCCGGTCCGGTTCGGACAGTTCGCGCAGGGCCTCTTTGAGGCTGTCGGCGGTGGGTTCGGCAAACTGCGTGATGCGGATATAACCGATGCCGTCTTCGAGCATTTTCGTATCTTTTACGCTGGCCACTTCGATATCGTCGCGAACAATGACATGCTCGTCGGTTCGATGGGTTGACGGACGGAGGGTTTTCAGCGTCACCTCGGTCCCCGGTTTTCCGCGCATCATTTTGACGGCCTCGGAGAGGCTCATGGAATGCGTTTCTTCGCCGTCGATCTCAATGATCAGATCACCGGAGAGAATCCCGGCGCGGAACGCGGGCGTATCTTCCATCGGAGAGATGACGGTCAGGCGGCCCTGCTTCATGCTGACCACCAGCCCCACCCCGCCGAAGTGGCCGGAGGTTTCCTCCTGAATATCGTCAAAGCCCTCTTCATCGAGGAACTGGCTGTAGGGATCGAGTTCCTGAAGCATCCCGCTCAGAGCGTGCCGGATCAGCGCGTCATACCCCGCCTCATCCGCATCCACATAACTGCGATGGACCTCTTCGAGCACTGTGGTAAACAGTCCGATGGCCTCATAGGCATTGGTATAGGATGTTTGCCCGAGCCCGTTCCAGGCCGCGGCCAGCAGAAGAAAAAAAAGAAAAAACCGTTTCATACAAGCCCCTGTTTTCAGTCAAAAACCCTGATTACTTTCGCCGGATTGCCGCCCGCGACGCCGTGCGGAGGCACGTCTTTCACCACCACCGCGCCGGCGGCTACGACCGCATGATGGCCGATGGTCACGCCCTTCATGATTTTGGCGCCCAGACCGATCCAGGCGTGATCGCCGATCTCGATCGGTGCAATGTTCCCGATTTTGTTTTCTGCGATATCCGGCAGCCGGCGGTCTACGGGATGTCCGTCGCCGTCAATAATCACTACCTCCGGGCCAAACAGAACATTTGCGCCGATTTTCACCTGCTCATAGCTGACCACGCTGGTGCCATTGAGCGTCGTGTTCTCCCCCACTTCAATGCGCCCTGTTTTCCCCGGAGTCAGTTTGATCAGCGTCAGGCGGCACGGGCCGTGCGGAAAGGGTGAGTACGGCGAGTTATCGAGCTGAGCCCCCTCTTTGAAAACAATGCGCCCCTTGAAATCATCCAGATTGAGTTCATCATCACAGGCGCTCCAATACCGAAGCTGAGGTTTGCCGGTACTCTTGAAGCTGTCCGGGATCTCGACGCCGCATTTTTTAAACAAGGCAATCGTCTCCTCATTGCAGCGCGTCCATTCCTCATGCGAAAAACTGTCGTTTATACCCGCGGGCATGGGTTCTCCTTCCGTTAAGATGAATTCCGAAAATACGCTCTGTTTCCAAACCTTGGAAACTTTTTCTTCACTCTCCTTCGACGCTCAACCGTCCCGGCAACAGAAAATTGCGACGGAAGGGTCCCCTGCCCGGACGCCGAATCACCGCACCCGCACGCCCTGCCGAATCAGAGCGCGGCGCAGCCTCCGGACCGCCGCTTCTTTGGCTTTGGCCTCCACATCCACCGTGAGCGTCCTGTTTTTCCAGCTGTCCGGAAAATCGGCGATTCGGATCAAATCGTGATGTGGTTTCCAATCCGCCCCTTTTTTCCAGCCCTCGCGCGGGCTGGAAAGATGAAAGAGCGGCTCGCGGTTCCAGGTTTGAACGGCGGCCCCGGTCGTTTCTTCGATGCTCAGCCCGTCCGGCAGACAGCGGTGGTGATGGGCGTCGTACACCAGCGGAACGCCGGTTGCGCGGCAGACCGGAAGCAACTCGGATGGTGTGTAGGTCCGGTCGTCATTCTCCAGGGTCAGCTTTGAGCGAATATCTTTCGGCAGTTTTTTAACCGTTGTTTGCAACCGGGACAACGCGGCCTCTTTGTCCCCGTAGGCGCCGCCGCCGTGGATGTTGAGCACATCGGCCCCGATCCAGTCGGCGACCTGCGCCTGATAGGCCAGCTCCTGAATCGAGCTTTCGATGACCTCCGCCCGCGGCGAGTTAAGAATCACGAACTGATCGGGATGAAACGAAAGCCGCAGGCCGGTTTCTTCGCGCAGTTGACCGCACCGTTTAAACAGCTCAATGATTTCGTTGCCGCCCGGCAGATCCTTGACGTCGTATCCGACTTCGGGGTGGGTTTTGAGCGGCAGAATCTGGCTCAGCACCCGAAAGGCGCCAATCCCGTTTTCTGAGCAAAACTCAATCGCCTCAACCAGTGCCGCGGCATTTTCCATGCAGAGCGTGCTTAGTTTTTGGAGGCGCTCTTTTTGAGTAAGCCGCAACAGCGATTTCGCCGTGGTGGTGCGAAACCGAATCGGCTGTTCACGGAAAATGCAGCATAGACCGAGGCGGATCAAAATGGGACCTCCAGAAGAAGCCGGCCGATCAGCGAGCCGCCCAGAACCACCCAGACGCTGCTCAGTTTCTTCGGCCCGAACACCGCGACAGCCGCCAGCGCGCCAATCAACCACGCGCGCCAGTCAACCAGCACCTGTCTGCCAAGCAGAATCGCAACCCCGGCCATCACGCCGACGGCACCCGCATTAACGGCATTCAAAAAATTTCCGAAGATTTTCGAACCGCGCATACGCGGCACCAGCGGGTTGAGTATCCACACAAACAATGTGGACGGCAGCACCATCCCGAGCGTCGCGACCGCCGCCCCTTTGATGCCTGCAATCTGGTAGCCGACGAAGGTTGCCGACGAGAGCAGCGGCCCCGGCGTGAACTGCCCCACCGCAATCGCATCAAGAAGCTGTGTACGGGTAATGAGTCCGAGGTTGTCAATCAGCTCGGTTTCAAAATAGGCAATCAGCACATAGCCGCTGCCGAACAGCAGCGCGCCGATTTTAAAAAACACAAAAAAAAGCAGCAGCAATGATACCGGCTCAATCGCCATCATTTTTGCCGAGCGCCGACGGACCGTTTCAAACCACGCCAACCCAACCAGCCCGAGGCCGATAATCAGCAGTGCCGTATTGCCACCGGCCGCACCGCCGACCGCGGCGGCCAGTCCGATGGCCGCCAGCCGTTTGTTTTTGATCGCCTTTTTGCCGAGCTTAAGCACCGCGCCGAGAATAATCATCAGCACGGCGGGTTTGATGCCGTACAAAAACGGCTCCACTTCGGGAAGCTCACCATACTGCTGATAGAAAAAGGACAGCACCCCGGCGATCAGACACGCTGGAAGTATAAACGCGAGGCCTGCGGTAAACAGGCCGGGAATGCCCGCGCGCTCGTGCCCGCAGTGAATCGCCATCTCGGTTGAGTTCGGGCCGGGAATCAGGTTGGTCGCGCCGACCAGATCAAGGAAATGCTGCTCATCCATCCACTTGCGCTTACGGACGATTTCTGTCTCCATGAATGCAACATGCGCCGCCGGCCCGCCAAACGCCGTAAAGCCCATCTTCAAAAACAATCCGGCCAGTTCTCCCAAACGTTTTTTCATACGGCTTCCTTTGAGAGGATAAGATACCATTTACGTCAAATCACACCGCTGTGGCGTTGTCGTCCGTCAGCTCGCTGGCATGAGCCAGAATCCGCAACTCATCGCCCCGAAAACCCGCCTGAGCCGCAATCAGAGATTTTATCCAGAAAAAGGAGCAGCTATTATTGGCAGGTACTTGTCAAACCACATGCCCGCTTTTTTGTGGATTTTTGTGTTTTTTGACATTATGGCTCATACAGTGATTCAGGCAGTGCTATTGGCCGACCTTGTGTCATAAATTCAGAATCCGATGGAGATTTTTATCAACTAGAGTATTGGTGATTTATGGCAGCTCCGATTCCAACTCCGATTGTGCATTTGACGCATTGGCAAAATCTTGCGTCGATTCTGTCGTCAGGTGGGTTGTTGTCGTGCCACGAAAAGCAACGGCAGAAAATTACCCATAGGAACATCGCTTATGGCCATATCCAGACCCGGCGGGAATCAACCATGGTGTTTGGAGCCAAAGGAGGGTGCCTGCACGATTATGTTCCGTTCCACTTCGGTCCCAAACCGCCGATGTTGCTGACAATCTCCAGCGGTAATGTTTCCGGGCACACAGAAGGACAGCCGCCGCTGGTTTATTTGGTTTCAAATGCGCAGGCTGTTGAGGCCGCCGGACTACATTTCGCCTTTACTGATGGTCATGCCACAATGGCCTTTTCTGAATTTTTCTTTGATCTTGCCCAGCTGGATCGTGTTGATTGGGAAGTCATCCGCAGCAAGTGGTGGAATGATACGCCGGAGTATCCGGACAGAAAACGCCGTCGACAGGCCGAGTTTTTAGTTTATCAGCAGTTCCCGGTTTCTTTGATTAACGAAATTGTGGTTTTTGATGCTGGCGTTGAGGCGAACGTTTTGGAGATACTGCGCGATTCGGGTCTGGAAGTGCCTGTACAAACCAGGCGGGACTGGTATTATTAGTCGCTAAGGAATGTTAGGGAACATGGTCACGATCAAACAAGGGGATTTGCTGAAGGCTCAGACCGATGCATTGGTAAATACCGTGAATTGTGTCGGTGTGATGGGCAAGGGGATCGCGTTGCAGTTCAAAAAAGCATTTCCTGAAAATTACAAAGCTTATAAAAAGGCCTGTGATCGCAAACAGATTGTGCCCGGCCAAGTTCATGTTTGTGATGTTGGCAATCTTGAGCAGGCTCACTACATCATTAATTTCCCTACCAAAAACCACTGGCGCGGAAAATCACGTATGCAGGATATCGAGTCCGGGTTGCAGTCTCTCGTGGAGAATATTAAGAGGTTGAAAATCAAATCGATTGCGATTCCCCCGCTGGGTTGTGGTAATGGGGGGCTTCCTTGGGATCAGGTTCGGCCAAAGATTGAGCAGACTTTCGCCTCGCTCCCGGATGTTGAAGTATTTCTGTTTGAGCCCGCCGGGGCACCGGCGGTAGAAGAAATGGACAATCGGACCGAAAAACCTCATTTAACCATTACTCGTGCATTATTCATTAAGCTGCTTGATCTGTATCAACAGGCAGAATACCGCCTCAGTAGGCTGGAAATTCAAAAGTTGGCCTATTTCCTTCAGGAAGCAGGTCAACCGTTGAAACTCAACTTCCAGCGGGATAAATACGGTCCTTATGCGGACAATCTTCGCCATGTTCTGAATCGACTGGATGGCCACTATATTTATGGGGTTGGCGACAACACCGAAAAAGCGGCTGATGCCTCTATTCATCTTGCTTCGAATGCTGTGGCGGAGGCCGAGTTCTTTTTGGAATCGTCTGGCGCAGGTGAAAGTTTGGAACGTTTGAAACGCGTAGACGACCTGATTGAGGGCTTTGAAACCCCCTACGGAATGGAACTGCTTGCTACAGTCCATTGGGCAGCAACTCATGTTGATAATCCGCCCGCATCGGAAGATGAGGCGGTTGATGTCGTTCAGCAGTGGAGTTCCCGCAAGGCAGAACTGTTTACACCTCGGCATATCGGTATTACCTACAGGCACCTTCAGGATCACGGTTGGCTTTAGCCCATACCGAACCGAAAAAAGTGGCGGTGCGACACCTTTTATTGCGTGCACTTCAAGTTTTAGGAGACAACCCTCCACGATTTCATCCGCGCGCGCATTTCCATGATGCTCAGGTCGAGAATCTCGGCCGCGCGGCTGACGGAGATGA
>CAZITJ010000018.1:0-28029 GCA_964542135.1 uncultured Verrucomicrobiota bacterium | reverse complement strand
TTTACCGGACTGTGCTGGCTCGAACTGCGTCCGGCGCCTTCGGTGTATTCGGCGGAAAAAGCAGGAGTCCGAACGCGGCCTCGGCATTGTCTTTTAGTCCGGCGATCGTGCCGGCCAGGCGGTGAGCGGACCGATTCGCCCCGTTCGCACGGCCGCTCTTGCATTATCCAGACGGGTTCTGCATGATGCGGCACAATGAAGATACGACACATGTTTGCCGGCCGGCCGGCCGGGCCGGTGCTTTCCGTGGCGCTCCACTATGCCGATCGGCTGATTGCCCTGATTCTTTTTCTCTTTTTTGCATCCCGCGACGTAGAGGGCCTTTCTGAGCTGCGCGGCGCGGCCGAGGGGATGCTGTTTGCTGTCGCGCTGATCGAACTGCTGCGAGGCGTACACAACGGCCGGCGGATTCTGCGCAATCCGCTGTTTTTATCGATTCTGGTTTTTGCGGCCTCGGCCGTTTATGCCGGGGTGATTTCTCCGTTTGCAGCGGACAGTTTTCGTCAGATGCGAACGCCGGTTTTCAAGTGCATGATTCTGATTCCTCCGGCAGCGGCCGTCTGTGTGTCCGGGCTGCTGCGGCGCGGCTGGACCCCGGCCCGGACCGCGCGGCTGCTGATTTTTTCGTTTGCGGCCTCGGGGATCGGACATCTGCTCTGGGTGCTGTTCAGCTATCTCGGCTTCTGGGCGGGCCCGGGGCTGACGTTTGAAGCGCTCAGTTTCCATCGCTTCCGGATGTACGCGGTTCTGGGAGCCCTGCCGTTTGCGCTGACGGCGGTTCGGCATGTACGCGGGATCCGGGCTGTCTGCATGGGACTGGCTGCGGCCGGGCTGATTCTCATTACCGTCACCAGCAATTCGCGGGGGGCCTGGCTGGCTCTGCTGGTGGCCGCGGGATACCTGGGCTATGTCAATCGGGCCGGCCTCAGCCGGCGTTTTGTGGCCGGGGCCCTGTCGGTGTCGGTGCTCTTTCTGGTTCTGCTGGCTTTTACCCCGCTGGCCGAGCCGGTGGCCGAGCGGATTTCCGAAGGGTTTTATACCAGCCGTCGCGCCGGAAACGGTGTATGGGGTGCTTCGCTGGACATGATTCAGCAGCAGCCCTGGCGCGGCTACGGCTACGGCGATAAGGTGTATCATACAAGGTACAATGAAATGGCGGCCCGGCGGCCCGAATGGGTGGTGCACGAATCCAAAGGCGCGCACAATGTTATTTTGACGCACTGGGTGGCCGCCGGGGTGCCCGGCCTGCTGGCGCTGCTCCTCCTGTATGGCGGATTTCTGGCCGGACTTTCCGCCCGGCTGCGCCGGCCCGGCTGCACGCCGGCCGTTCGCGATCTGCTGCATGCCGCAATGGCCTCCTTTCTGGCGGTGTATCTGGTCCGCGGCCAGTTTGAAACCGTCCGCTGGCACCTGTTCGGAACGCTGACCGCCCTGGTTCTCTGGACGTTTCTGCTGCCGGAGCCCGACCCCGGCGATTCGTGAGCCTCAGTCAAAACAGCATTTGCCGCCCTGCGGCCGCGTGCTATAAAAACCGGTGTCAATGATTTGAACCGAGAGAAAAGGAATGCGCCGCCATGACAACGCCGCCTGAAAAAAAGACAGACTGCTGTCTGCCCTACGGCCGGCAGACGATTGACGAGCAGGATGTGCAGGCGGTTGTGGATGTGCTGCACGGCGACTGGCTCACCACCGGGCCGGCCGTCACGGAGTTTGAGCGGGTGGTGCGCGAATACGTCGGCGTCAGACATGCAATTGCTGTAAGCAACGGAACGGCGGCGCTGCACCTGAGCTGTCTGGCGCTGGGCGTGAAACCCGGCGACGTCGGCCTGACATCGCCGCTCACCTTTCTGGCCTCGGCCAACTGCATTGCCTATTGCGGCGGCCGGCCCGATTTTGCGGATATCGATCCGTCCACCGGCTGCCTCAGCCCCGACCGGCTTGAGGAATGGATTCAGCAAAACGGTCCGCCGCGCGTGGTGATTCCGGTCGATTTCGCCGGTGTGCCCGCGGATCTGCCGCGCATACACGCGCTGGCTCAGCAATACGGTTTCGCCGTCATCGAGGATGCAGCGCACTCCGTCGGCAGCCGCTACCGGCACAATGAACAGACGATTTGCTGCGGGGCCTGTGTTCACTCCGACCTGGCGATTTTCTCTTTTCATCCGGTGAAGACCGTGACCGCCGGAGAGGGCGGGATGGTGTTGACCAACGACGACGAACTCGCCGCCCGGGTGCGCCGGTTCGGCAGTCACGGCATGGAGCGCGACCCGCAGCGCTTCGAGCCCTGGGCGGTCGATACCGCGCACGGCAATCTGCAGGAGCGCCTGTTCGATGCGGATGCGACGGCGGGAAAAGCCCCCTGGCTCTATCAGCAGCAGGATCTCGGCTTTAATTACCGCATCACGGACATCCAATGCGCACTCGGCGCTTCGCAGTTTGCCCGGCTCGATCCGATTGTTCAGCGCCGCCGCGAGCTGTTCGACTGCTATCAGCGGGCCTTTGCCGGCAATCCGAAACTGATCTGTCCGCCCTGTCCGGAGCATACCGACCCGGCGTATCATCTGTATGTGCTGCGTTTCCGCGACGGCGCGCAGTCGCTGCGCCGGGAGGCCTGCCGCGCGCTGCGTGCGGAGGGAATCTTCGCGCAGGTTCACTACCTGCCGGTGTATCTGCAGCCGTGGTACCGCCGGCAGTACGGCTATGCGCCCGGCAAATGTCCCGCGGCCGAAGCCGTATACGGCGACTGCCTGAGTATTCCGCTGTTTCCGGCCATGACCGACGAAAACATCAACCGCGTGATTGCGGTAATCAACCGACTGACTGAATCATGAACGTATGCATTATTCCGGCCCGGGGCGGCAGCAAACGCATTCCCCGTAAAAACATCCGTGATTTCTGCGGCAAACCGATGATCGCCCGTACCATCGAAACCGCCCGGCAGTCCGGGCTCTTTGAGTCGGTTCTGGTGACCACCGACTCCGATGAAATCGCCGCCGTGGCCGAAGAGGCCGGCGCCGAGATTCAGATGCGTGCGGCCGGCTTGTCCGATGACCACACCACGGCGGAAACGGTTTTCAACCGGACGCTGGACCGCCTGCGTGACGACGGTCTGTCGATCGATCGGGCCTGTCTGCTCTTTGCGACTGCGGCCTTTGTTCAGTCCGCCCAGCTCCGCCGGGGCCTGACGTGCCTCGACGAGAGCGGAGCGGCCGTTGCTCTTTCCGTGGCGGAATTTCCGTATCCGATTTTCCGGGCCCTCAACGTGAATGAAAACGGTCGGCTCGAGATGTTCCGGCCCGAGCACCGCGAAACCCGCACGCAGGATCTGCCGGTTGCCTACTACGATGCCGGTCAGTTCTGCTGGGTCGATACCCGCCTGTACAGCGGGGTGCTTTGCGGCCCGGATTCCGTGCCGGTGCTTCTGCCCTCCTGGCGGGTGCATGATCTGGATACGCCCGATGACTGGCACCGGGCGGAGCTCGTTTTCCAGGCATTGGAAAACCGGGGCCGTCCCGCCGATTTGTAATCAATCTGCTCAGAGCAGGTGCTGGCCGCCGTCGATGAAAAGCGTCTGCCCGGTGATGATGTCGCTGCGCAGCAGATAGAGAACGGCGTCGGCAATATCAGCCGGCGTCGGGCGCCGGTCGAGCGGGATGGTGCCGGCCGGTTCCCAGGCCGGGTTGTCTTCTTCGGCGGGCGGCGGCAGCACGGCACCCGGCGCAACGGCATTGACGGTGATGCCCGGTGCGAGATCAAGCGCCGCCAGCCGGGTCAGCTCTTCCAGCCCCTTTTTGCTCAGCATGTAGGGCACACAGGAGGTGTCGTGCGTCGTCACCCGCCGGTCCAGAAGATTGACGACCGCGCCGGTCTGCGTCTGCCGGGCAAACCCGCGAATCAGGGCCAGCGGTGCGAGCAGATTGGGCTGCAGATCCTTCCGCACCGCTTCCGGGTCGGCGTCGGCCAGCACGGTTTGATAAAACACCGCGGCGTTGTTGATCAGGATGTCGACCGGTCCGAACTGATCGGCGGCCCGCGAGAGCAGGGTGTCGCATTGGGCGGGGTCGTCGAGATCGGCCTGAAGGGTTTGGCTGGAAAGCGCCGCGGCCGATTGTTCCGATCGTCGGAAATGAACAATCACCTCTGTGCCGGCCGTTTGCAGTGCCTCAACAATCGCGCGGCCGATTCGCACCGCCCCGCCGGTCACCAGCGCTCTTTTGTTTTTTAATTTCATAATCGTTCTGTTTTTCTGATCCGGATCAGGCTGAGGCGGCGGCGGAACGTCTCTTGTTTCGTTCCGTCAGGGTTCGCGCCGAACCGTCCGGCGTTCGCATCCATTCACGGTGTCGGGGTTCCGGCCCTGTCGAGGTGCACCCGCGGCGACCGCCGGAACCAAAAACGGCCGATCCCCCGCCGGTCCGGAGAGGATGGTCTTCACGGGGCATCTTTCAGCGCCGATGCCGGCCAGTGCGGCAGGCTGAAGCCCGCTTCGACGACGGCAAACTCAATATTTTTCAGATAAGCCACCCGCCCGTTGAATTCCACGGTCAGCGTGTGGTTGCCGAGGTCCGGCCGCAGGTCCTGAACGCCGTTGACGGCGCGCAGCGCCTCGGCGGCGCGGGCCGCATGGTCCGGCGTACTGAACGGGTCGAGATGCAGGGTCTCGGTGCGGATGTCGTTGCGGAAACAGCCGGTGATACAGCACAGCAGGAGCCCTGCGCCGGCGAACAGCAGAGCGGGTTTGCAGACAGATGGTTTCATGCCCGGAACCATAACGAAACAGACCGGACTCGCAAAGCGATTCTTTACAGAAGAGCCGGTCCGCGAATCTTAAAAGCCCGGATCCGCCATGAGGGGCAGCGCCGGCAGCCGCCGCCAGCGCGGCGGGGTCTGAAAGCCCTCCTGTGTCAGCAGCAGGAATTCATTGGCCAGCGCGGCTGCTTCGGGATGGATTTTCTCGTAGAGGTCGAGGAAATCAACATAGCGCTTTTCAGCCTGTTCCAGATGGCCGCTCATCTGACGTGAGAGGGCCAGACCGAGCAGTGCGGAGGCGCTGTCGGGATGCTGCAGAAGCACCTGCCGGTAGAGCTCGGCGGCGCGCTCGGGTTCTTCGGTCAGCAGCAGCAGGTTGGCACGGACAAACCGGCTGACGGGGTGTTCCGGGAACCGCCGGCAGACCGTCATGGCCTCGCGCAGGCGGCCCTGCCGGTAGTCCAGAAGGGCTTCGGCCATGCGCTCTTCGGCGTCCGCTCGACGCGGAAGGGTATACGCGAGATGAATCAGCATGGCTGCGATCAAAATGGTGACGAGTATGGTCAGATCCGTTCGGTTGAAGCGCAGGCGATGAACCCATTGGTGCAGGAGACGGGCGGCCGACGGCGCGCGCGCCGCTTCGCGTTCAAAAAGATCCTGTGCGGCAAGAATCAGCGCGGCGGTGACGGGCCCGGGGTCGTACACGGAGCCGTCGGCGCTTTCCCGGTGGCGGGCGGCAGCGAGGCTCTGCTGCTCAAACCAGGCGGTGACATGTTCCCGGATCTGCTGCACAAAGAAACGCAGCGGAACCGCACCGCTGCGGTGCAGCGCTTCGAGGGCCAGGAACTGATGAACGGTCGGCAGCCGGGCCGTTGTGCCGGTTTGCTCCTGCTTCCAGTTTCCGCCGGCGCTTTGTCCGGGGAAACGGCGGGTTTCCTCAAAGCGTTCAATCAGCAGGTTCTTCCGGTCCGCATCGAGATCGTGCCGCAGCAGCGGCAGAAACGATCCGAACGACGGGTCGTGTTTGTAATGACCGTCTTTCCAGGTGTTGGAAAATGCTTTTTCGGCCGGGTTCCAGAACACCGTGTCGAGTGTTCGGATTAATTGACTGCGTTCTTCAAGCAGGGCGGGGGGCGGAGGCGTGGTTTCGCTTTGTTCACAGAGGCGCACGACCGCGTCGATTTCCGTGATCAGCAGAACGGTCAGTTCGGGTGTGGCGCGCCCGCGTTCGAACGGCCCGGGGATCAGGAGCTCCTGTTCGCTCTGCCAGGCGGGAATGCGATCGCGGTGCGGATCAAAGCGGCGCAGGGCCCGCTGGATGTATTTGCGCAGTGCGGGCAGATGTTTGCGCAGCCGATCGGGATCGCGCCGGACCTGCCAGGCGTGTTCGAAGGCCTGTGCCGGCAGCGGCCACGCCGCCGCAGTGGACACGCGCCCTCCGCGGTCCACCCAGGCCGGGATGTCGCCGGAAGGCTGCTGAAGGGACAGCGCGGTTTCGACCAGGTCCATGGCGATATCGGGATTGATCAGCACCCAGGCGCGGACCAGCGGATACAGTTCATTCAGCGAAAAAGTTTCGACATCAAACCCCTCTGCGCAGCTCCACAGCCCGTGAATGGAGGCGGTGCGTTCGCGCAGCCGGCCGATGAGGGTTTCCGCCGCAAGGGCCACCGGCGGATTATGGCGCGGGTTGATGCTCAAAAGGCGTTGAATCCGGGCGCGCCGGTCGGTTTCCTGCTGCAGAAACGAGTCAAACGATTCCTGCATCCCGGTTTCGGCGCAGTCCATCGCCCGGGCCGGATTCATGCTGCCGTACACAAAAACAAACCGGTTTCCCCGCAACAAAAGGAGTGCTGTGTGCGCGCCGTGCTGGATCCATGAAAAATCGTTTTCGGCCGAGACGGGTCCGTCGGCGACGAGCGACGGCGCCGGCAGTCCGTGCACGCATCCGCAGAGGATTCCCGGCTCGCTCAGCAGGGCGTCCATGCGGTTTTCGCGCGGGCGCCTGCGGGCGCGCACGGAAAAGCCGTTGCTGAGCAGCCGGGTGCTGAAGCCGGCGGCGGGGTCCGTGGTCCGAAGCGTCCATTGCGCCCCGGGGGCGGTGAGCGTGCCGGTCTCGGGGCCGGTGATCAGGGGGCGGTTGTCGGCCGCTGCGGCACGCAGATGCCAGCCCGCGGCCCACGGCACAGAGGGATAGATGTCCAGAACCGTTTCCATGGCCCTGATCTTGTCGCAGTCTGCGGAATTCTGCAATCCCGGCCTTGTCTTTTCCTGCGGCAGGCGAAAGGCTTGCGTGCGGTTCGATAAAATGCTTAACATCAGCGGCTGTTAAAACGAAAACGGGAGGAACATCATGGCGGTTTCACGTGCAATGGATATGGTTCGCGGGCTGGTTCCCGATCTGGACGGGCGCATCAGCCAGTTCGAAGTGGAAACCTTTGAGATGGATGATGAGCTGGTGGCCGCGTTTTGTGAAGAACTGCAGCGCATGGCCGATGATCTGCAGCAGGGCCTTGATGAATCGGACGATGAAAAAACCCGGGTCGCGGCCCACTCCATCAAAGGCATGGGCGGAACGATGGGACTGCCGGAAATTTCTGTGCTGGCTCAGGAGATCGAACTCACCCTTCGGGCCGGCGAACGCGACCGGTGCCGTGCGCTGTGTCAGGCCCTGATTGACTGGGCCCGTTCCTTTATTGCGGATCATCAATGAGCCGTTCCCCGGCAGAGGGTTTGCGGGGCTCCATGAGCGGCGGAGCGTCCGGCACGGACCTGCGCGGCCGCGTGCTGGTGGTCGATGATGAACGCCCCAACCGGCTGTACCTGCAGAAACTGCTCTCGGCCCGCGGCTGTGATGTGAGCGAGGCTTCTGACGGGCCGACGGCTCTGGAGATGATTCATCATGAGCGGCCCGATCTGATTCTCGCCGATGTGGTGATGCCGGGCATGGACGGGTTTGAACTCTGCGGGGCGGTCAAGGAACTGGCGGCGACCCGCGATGTTCCGGTCATTATGGTGACGGCCAAGGGGCGCATCGAAGATCTGAAAAAAGGATTTGATCTCGGTGCGATGGACTATATCCGCAAGCCGTTTGACGCGCGCGAGCTGGTGCTGCGTGTCGGCAATGCGCTGGCGTTAAAGCGAAGCAATGATGCGCTGACGCTGTGGAAACGGCGGGTCTCTCATGAACTGGAGCTGCCCGGCACCATTCAGCGCTCGATGTTCTCTGAAGAGCCGCACTTTGATGCGGCGTTCGATGTGCGCATTAAGTATCTTGCCTCCATGGATGTGGGCGGAGATGCCTTTGATATCATCCCGCTCCCGGACGGGCGCTGCTGCGTCTATCTGGCCGATGTGGCCGGACACGGCGTGGCCCCGGCGATGATCTCCTCTATGCTCAAGGCGGCCGCGACGGAGCTGATTCAGGCGTTTTACGACCGCGGGCCGGCCTTTATCTGCAATGAGCTTCACCAGCGGCTGTGTGCCACACTCAACAATGCGTCGTATTACGCCACCATGCTGCTGGCGCTGTATGACCCGCAGACCGCCCGCTGGGTCTGTATGAACTGCGGGCATCCCGACCCCGTGCTGGTCTGTGACGGACAGGCCGTCCCGTTCCCGCCCGGCGGCGGCGGCGTGCCAGTCGGCATGTCACTGGGGCCCGACCGCCCGTACGATGAAGGCGATCAGACGGAGCTGGAAACCCGCCCCGGCATGCAGATCCTGCTGTATACCGACGGACTGACCGAGGCCCTTCACCGCGAGACAGGCGACGAATGCGGCCGGGAGACCCTGGAGAAACTGTTTGTTCAGTCGGCGGACCGGGCGGCGGCGGAAAATCCGTCCGCGCTGATCGAGTTGCTCGAAGACGAAGGCTACAGTGTCGGCCACGATGACTGTACCGCCATGATCATCTGCATGACCCGCCCCGATCGGGTGATCATGGACCGGATACTGCCGGTCGATGCCGCTGACATTGCGCGGCAGACCGAAGAGATGGAGGTGCGGCTGATTGAACGCGCCGATGAAGATCTCGGCGCGCGCGTCCGGCTGGTGGCCATGGAGCATGCCATGAATGTGGCCGAGCACAGCGGGCTGAGCGCCGAAGACGGCATGTGGGTTCAGCTGATTCTGGATCCGGCCGGCTGCCGGCTGGTGTTTAAAGATCACGGCCGGGAATGGGATTTAAGCCGCGCAAATACAACCGATCCGCTGGGGGAGATCTACGATGAGAACGGACGGGGCCTCATGATCACCAATGTTGCCGCGGACCATGTGGATCGCTATAGACGGGACGGACAGAATGTTGTAAGTTACTTTTTCAGGAGACAACCCGACCGATGAATGAATCTGTATATCGTGCCCGGCTGGAGCTGTTTAAAACACTGGATCTGCCGGTTTCCAAAGCGGACATCAAGCGGCTTCGCTGGCGGCAGCGCGGGCGGCTTCTGGTCTGGGAATGGACCCTCGGAAGCCTGCTGGTGGTCAAGCGGATCATGGATGTGATCGGCAGCCTGATCGCGATTGTTCTGCTGATGCCTCTGTTCGTGCTGACGGCGGTGCTGATTGTGCTGGAGGACGGCTGGCCGGTGCTCTATATCCAGCCGCGCGTCGGCATGAACGGCCGGCTGTTCAACCTGTATAAGTTCCGTTCCATGGTGCGCAACGCCGACCGGATGAAAGAGGATCTGCTGGCGGATAATGAATCGGCCGGCGGTGTGATTTTTAAGATCAGACGCGATCCGCGGATAACCCGCATCGGCCGGGTGCTGCGCCGGTTCAGCATCGACGAAACCCCGCAGTTTTTCAATGTGCTGGCCGGCGACCTCTCCCTGGTCGGCCCGCGCCCGCCGATTCCCGAAGAGGTGGCGCAGTATACACTGGAAGAGCGCAAACGGCTGCATATCAAACCCGGGCTGACCTGCCTGTGGCAGGTCGGAGGACGGTCCGACGTGTCCTTTGAACGGCAGGTGCAGCTCGATCTGGAATATATTCACAGCCGAAGTATTTGGAGAGATCTTCGCATTATGTTAAAAACCGTTCCGGCCGTACTGTTCGGCCGGGGAGCCTATTAGTTCACAAAAGGAGACGACGATGAGTGTGGCATGTACCAAAGAAAAAGGAGTGGGAATCATTACGCTGTCCGGACCGCTGACCGCGGCGACGGTGGAAGCGTTTCGGGAACAGCTGGCGGCCTGGCAGGCCGGGGAACCGGACGTGAAAAACTTTGTGTTCGACCTTTCTGCCGTTGATTTCATGGACAGCGCCGGCCTTGGCGCATTGATTGCCGCACTGAAACGCATCACCGAGCGGGGCGGCGACATGAAACTGGCCTGCCTGCAGAAAAAACCGCGGATGGTTTTTGAAATTACACGGGCCTACAAGGTGTTTGAAATTTTTGATACGCTCGAAGAAGCGATGAACGCGTTTGAATCGGAATAGCCGTCCGGCGCGGAAGGGTTCTTTATGCGGGCTGTTCTGTATACCGGTGGCACGCGATCCTGGGCGGAGGCGCTCGGGGACCGGCCCTGGGCGCTGCTGCCGTTCGGCGGCCGGCCCCTGCTGAGTTACTGGCTGGAGCTCTGCGTCGATCTGGGCATCTCCGATGTGCAGCTGGTGCTCGGCCGTGATGCCGAGTATGTCGAGTTGTTCTGCGGGTCGGGACAGCGCTGGGGGCTGAATATCAACTACAGCCTGATTCGTTCGGAAGACCGGCCCCACAGTTATCTTGCGCGCGATCCGCAGCGCTGGCGGAACGGGCTGCTGTATGTGGGCGCGGCGGTCTTTCCGCGGCGGATGCCGGACTACCGAAATGCAGATCTCCATGATCTGCTGCGGGGGTGCTGCGTCTGTGAAGACGGGGAGCCCTCGGTATTTATCGCTGCGGAGGAGCAGGATATTGATCATTTCATTCGTACGGGAGGCTGCTCGTACGGGATGAACTGTCCCGATCCCTGCGGCGGCGACGGCCTCTGCCGCACCCCGGCCGCGGCCGGGATCGATTTCACGCTGCTTCGGGATGTGAACCAGTATTACCAACTCAATATGGAGCTGGTTCGGTCCGAAATGGCCCGCTATGTATCCGGCGGGTATACTGCGCGGGAGAATGCATCCATCGGCATCAACGTGATTACGCCGGCCTCGGTCACCCTGACGCCGCCGCTGGCCATCGGCAACGATTGCCGCCTGGGCGCGCTTTCATCCGTGGGTCCCTCCGCGGTGATTTCCGATCATGTTCTGATTGACCGCCAGTGTGAAATCTCCGACAGCATCATTCTTTCCGATACCTACATCGGCCGGAATCTTGAGATCAAAGGAAAGATTGTCGTGGGCAACCGCATTCTGGATCCGAGTGACGGCACATGGATTGATATTGAAGATCCCTGGCTGGTGGCGCAGACGCGGTCCCGGCATTATTTTCGTGATGTGCTTCGTGCGGTGATCGGCTGGGAGATTGCCCTGCTGCTCGTGCTGCTGCAGGCCGTTCCGTTTCTGATGCTGTACGGGCTGATCCGCCTGCTGGGCCGGGGGCGCTTTGTTCCCTGTGTCATTTACGGGGCCTCCGGCGGCGAAGTGAATGCCCCGCGGTTTGCCCCCGCAGACGGAGCCCGGCGCGTTCTGCTGCTGCTGTTTTATGCGCTGACGCTCGACCGGTTTCCTCTGCTGCTGCGCGTGCTGGCAGGCCGGCTGTGGCTCTGCGGCCAGGTTCCCCGCACCGTCGATGAGCCGCTCAAAGAGCCCCGCCGCTATTTTCCCGCTGTCTTCAGCTATGCGGATGCCTTTGCGGAGATTGATAAACAGATGGATGCGCTGTATTACGCCCACACGCGTTCCGTTGCCGCCGATTTGCGCATTCTTCGGCACGTTCTTTTCACCCGCCTGATCGAGGTGGAGCTGGTTTCGGACCAGACGGCCGGCCCCCCGGCCTGACGCGCGAAAAACATCGCTTCCGGCTCGACGCTTTCCGCCGGCCTGCTATACTCCGGCCGTATGCTTACTCGCCTCGTTCTATGTTTTTTCGCGGTCGCCGCCGCCGCGGCAGGACCGTTGCAGGCCTTCGATCTGACGCCGGAGCAGCAGGCGTATCTGGTCTCCCGGGATCAGACGCTTCGCATCACCTATCACGGCAATTTTATCCCGCTGGAATTTACCGATTCCAACGGCGAAGCGGCGGGCATCATGCCCGATTTTGTGCGCTGGATGGGCGAGCGAATCGGGGTGCGCACCGAGTTTTCCGCAGCGATCCACTCCCAGAGCAGAAACGGGGTACTCGCCGGCCGCTATGACGTCATCTGCAGTCAGACCTACAACCCGGATGAAACCAACGGCCTCGCGTTTTCCCCGGTTGTGCTGAGGTTGACATCCGGGCTGTTCGTGCTGCCGGACTGTCCCGCGGACAGTCTGACCGATCTGCAGGGGCAGCCGGTGGCCGTGGAAAGCCCCGGTCTGTTGGATCTGCTGGCGCAGCGGGGCATCCGAACCACCCCGCTGGTCTGTCAGACCCTCGGCGAACAGGTGGAGGCGGTCGTGTCCGGCCGGGCCGTCGGCCTGATTTCCTACGAAAGTGTTCTCAATTATTATCTGCGTACCGAACGGCCGGGCCTTCAGTTCCGGCGCGTCGAATCGCCGCTGATCACCAATTCCATATGCATGGCTGCCGCCGCCACCAATCAGGCTCTGCTCTCCATCTTTGAGAAAACCGTCCGTGAATCCCGGGAACAGGGCGTTATACGCTGGATTCTGCGCAAATGGACCGGATCGGATCTGTCGTTGATGTGGCTGGCCGTAAACCGCTACATGCGCTACATCATCATCGGAGTCGGCCTTCTCCTGGCGATCGTTCTGCTCTTCTGGATCTGGGACGTGCGCCTGGCCGCCAGTGTACAGAAAAAAACCGCACAGCTTCGCAGCAGTGAGGAGCGCCTGCGCACCGTTTTTCAAAGCTCACCGGACGCCATTTTTATTGAAGACCAAAACGGCGTTGTGCTGGATGCCAACCCGGTGGCTTGCCGCTTTCATCAGATGAGCCGCGATGAACTGATCGGTACAAATGTGCTCAATCTGGTTCCCGAAGAACAGCGGGATGAGGTCAAGGCGACATTCAAAAAGTGGTTTACCGGAGAATTGAAGCGCTATGAAGGCTTTTCAAAGAACGGCCGCAACCAGACCGTTCCGGTTGAAGTGATCGGTGCGCCGATCCGCTTCGAAGGCAAATCCGCGGTGCTGCTGCTGGTACGTGATATGACCGAGCGCCAAAAAACGGAGCAGGCGCTCAAAGAAAGCGAAATGCGTTACCGCGGCCTGATTGAAGCGCAGAGCAACCTGATTGTCCGAATCGATCTGGAGGGCCGCTTTACCTTCGTGAATGAAGCCTTCTGCCGGTTTGTCGGCTGCGGCCGCGGGGAACTGATCGGCGAGTCCTCCCGCCGGTTCATTCATTCCGCGGATCTGCCGACGCCTGAGAAGGCGGTGGAAGCGCTGATTGCCTGTCGTGAACGGGTGGTGACCGCGGAACACCGCATGCGCGCCCGCACGCACATCGCCTGGGTCCGCTGGGAAAACATTGCCGTTTTCGACGACGACGGCCGGGTGGTCGAAATCCAGAGCGTCGGGCAGGACATTACCGAGAGCCGGCGCATGACCGAGGCGCTTCAGGAAAGTGAAAAACGACTGCGCTTCCTGTTCGAAGAAATCCCGCACATTGCCGTGCAGGGGTACAACGCCGATCGGGAGGTGATCTTCTGGAACCCTGCCAGTGAACGGCTGTACGGCTACAGAAAAGAAGAGGCCCTGGGCAGGAAAATGGAGGAGCTGGTGGTGCCGCCCGCCCGGCGTGAGGAGACCCTGGCGGCCTTCGACGAGTGTTTCCGCTCGGGCCGCCCCATTCCGTCGGGTGAGCTGCTCAAACGCAACCGGGCTGGCGAAGAGGTCGCGGTGCATTCCAGTCATCTCTCCACACTGAATAAACGCGGCGCCTGGGAACTGTATGTCATCGATGTGGATCTCTCTGAACTGAAACGGGCCAGCCGGGAGCTGGTAAAAGCCAAAGATTTTGCCGAACAGGCCAGCCGGGCCAAAAGCGAGTTCCTGGCCAACATGAGCCATGAAATCCGAACCCCCATGAACGGTGTGATGGGAATGACACAGCTGCTGATGAATTCCGATCTGGATGAGGAGCAGCACGACAGCGTTCAGACCATTATGGACTCCACCCGCGAGCTGATTCGCATCATTGATGAACTGCTCGATATTTCCCGCGTCGAGGCCGGCGAAGTGCGCCTGCATCCCGAGCCGTTCTGTATGCGCGAAACCGTCGAAAAAGCGGTCCTGCTCTTCGCCGACCGCGCCGGACGCAAGGGCGTCGATCTCTCCATTGCCATCCATGACAGTGTGCCCGACCGACTGCTCGGGGATACCGGCCGCATCCGCCAGGTCCTTATCAATCTCATCGGCAATGCATTGAAATTCACGCATGACGGCCACATCCAGGTGCGCATGCAGGCCGAGCCCGACGGCGATCAATGGAATGTTCTGGCGGATGTCAAAGACACCGGAATCGGAATCGAACCGGATCTCCAGGGGCGCATTTTCGATAAATTCACCCAGGCCGATACCTCCTCCAAGCGGGAATACGGAGGCACCGGACTGGGGCTGGCGATTACCCGGCAGCTGGTGGAGCTCATGGGCGGGACGATTTCCGTCTCCAGCACCGTCGGCAAGGGGACCACCTTTGCATTCAACCTGAAACTGGGACGCGTCGACGAACCGGACTCTTCGCCGCCCGCTCCGCAGAGCGGGTCGAACGAAACGACGGGATCTGTCGATGCCGACATCCTGCTGGTGGAGGACAATCTGGTGAATCAGAAAGTCGCTTCCGCCATGCTGAAAAAGCTCGGCTGTCGGGTCACCGCGGTTCCCAACGGAGCCCGGGCGCTTGAACAGCTCAAGAAAGCGGCCTTTGATCTTGTTTTCATGGACTGCCAAATGCCGGTTATGGACGGATTTGAAGCCACACGGGCTATCCGGCAGATGGTCGGCGAAATCCGGGAGATTCCCATTGTCGCCATGACGGCGCATGCGCTCAAAGAAGACCGGCAGAAATGCCTTGATGCCGGGATGGATGACTACCTCGCCAAACCGGTCCATCGCGACAAACTCATTGCCGTGCTGCATCGGTACTGTGGATAGGTGCCCTGCCGCGGGTTTGTCCCATTGGTTTCTTGCTATTGTTGCGTTGCTCCGTATATTTCCAGTTTTCCCGGAGAGGTGGCAGAGCGGTTTAATGCGCCGGTCTTGAAAACCGGAGAGCCGAAAGGTTCCGGGGGTTCGAATCCCTCCCTCTCCGCCATAAAGGGATATTCCGGGCACATCCTTTACCCTTTATTCCGGGCGCATTTTGGTCTCGCTTTGCTCGCCGGGAGATGCGGTTGGCTGTGCGTTTGTTTCAATTTTCTTTTTCGAGGGGCGGCGTGCGGTTCAGGCCAAACCCGCTTTCCGGCGGAGTTACGACGGATCGCAGATGCGGCCCATGAACAGGATCTGTCCGGTTGCGTGTTCGCGAATCATAAACAGAAACGGGTGATCGGCCCGGAAAACCGCCGGCGGGGCGGGCAGGGCGGTGGTTCGCATGATGATCCCGGTGGCGGCGGCGGCTTCGGTGCCTTTTTCATCCACCTGGACAAAGGCCTTGTGCACCACATCTGAAATAAACAGCGGTTCTTCACTGATGCCGGAAAAATCAGCGGCATCCGGATCAAATGCATCGCGGAGTCCCAGATCCATCAGCGTGCTGCGCAGACTGCTGAAGGCGGATTCAACCTTGAATTTCGGCAGAAAGACCTTTACCTCGCGGCGGTGCAGCGCCGAGGCCCAGTCCTTGACGGCTTTCGCCGAAAGACCTTTTTCAATGCGGTTCAGACCGTCCGCCTCTCTCGGCAGAACAATCAGCATCGAAAGGTCTTCGCCCTCGTACGGCAGTTCCAGACATTGGAAACTTTCATTTTCCATATAGCCGAAGGGTTGCGGGTCCAGGGTCATCATCGGCACAGCGACGCTTTGCTGCGGCCCGGTACGAAACGGCCCGTCGTGCGTCTGTGCCGGGTCGAACGGCCGCAGCCAGTCCCCTTTAAAATAGATTGCGTTGGCCAGAATCATTCGGGTTTCCGCGGTGACGCTTCCGGGCGGAAGCAGGTTCTGTATTTTATCCCGTGTTTTTTCTTCGACCCAGCCGTTGATGGTTTCCCGCTCGGCATCCGGCTGTCCCCGGAAATCGGCGGAGCGGATGTCTGCGGCATAGTTCCCGGACACCGCGGCCTGAAAGGATTCGGCGATTGGAACGGTCCGGTCGGCCCAGACGGCGTTGGCGCTTTCCAGCGTGACGGAATGTCCAACGTCCGGAAACGCGGCGCGTTCAGGCAGAAGCAGACTCATCTGCCGCAGCGTATTGCCCGCAGCCCCCTCTTTCACCAGCGCCAGCGCCGTCTCCATGCTGGCGGGCGAGAAAAACAGGTTCCCTTCCCGGGTGCGGAGCTGAGCGTAGAGCTTGAATGCGAAGTCGTTCGCCTGAACCAGTCCGGCAAGCAGACAAATTAACGCAACGGTTTTCTGCATACTCCAGTCCTCCCATACGCCGCTACTCCGCAACCGCGAGAGCGGTTGCGAGCCTGCATCCCTGCAGATAGCGAGGAATGTCCACATATTCGTTCAGGTCGTGCGCGTTGTGATTGCCCGCATCGAATGTGACGGTCGGAATGCCCTTTTCGTTCAGAATATTGGCGTCGAGCCCGGCGCTGATCACCTCTGTTTTCGCCTCCCGTCCCGCTTCGGGTGCGGCGCGCAGGAAGCGTTTGACGACCGGGTCGTTTTTTCTGAGTCTGAATGCGCGGTAATCGCCGGCGGTTTTGAACTCGACCGTTCCGCAGTCCCCGGCGGCGTTTTTCAGGTCGCGGGCCGCCTTCTCAAAAGCTGTTTTCCAAACACTGGAAATTTTGTTCAGTGCGGCGGGACGGTGGCTGCGGCACTCCCCGCTGACCGTCAGCCGATCCATGACCTGGTTGTCGGCGTCCCCGCCGTGCATGGACCCGACATTGGCCGTGCCTTTGCAGGGACCCTTTTCGATGCGTCCGAACCAGCCGCCGGCCTTCAGCCCGGCAATCGCCTCCGCGGCAATCACCGCGGCGGAAATGCCGCCTTCCGGGTTGACGGCCGCATGGGTGCTTTTGCCCTGAATGTCGGCCTGCCAGCGGATGGCGCCCAACGCGCCGATGATGGCGCCGCGCTCGCCGCTGCCGTCCAGATTGAAACACATCGCCGGGTCGCCGCCGTCCTGCGGACGAAACGCCTTGGCGCCGTTCAGCCCGTTTTCTTCGCCGACGGTAAAGAGCAGGGTGATCGGCGGATGCGGCAGATTGTTCTGCAGAAGCGTCTGCGCCATGGTCACCACCGCGGCAACCGACGCGCGGTTGTCGCCGCCGAGACCGGTTTTATTTTTCGGCACAATCCGGGTTCCTTTTTTGACCGGCACGGCACCCTGACAGAGCGGTACGGTGTCGAGATGCGCCGAAAATAGGATACGCGGCGCTTTCACTGTGCCGGGAATTTTCACGATCAGATTACCGATGCTAAAATTTTTCGGCAGGCGGCGTTTGCCTTTGAACGAAATCCACGACGGGTTGGCTCCGGCTTCGAGCAGCTTTTGCTTCACCACGTCCGCCACGGGTCCTTCGCCGCCGCTCGGCCCGGGAGCCGCCAGCAGATCCATCAGGTTGCAGATTGCGTTTTCTGTGTCGATTTTTGTTTTCATAGTCCCTGGATGCTGAAGGGCTTCCGAGTGCGAATACAAGCGTATTCTCGCAGAAGACGCCTCCGAAGGATCTGTCGCGCGCGTTACCCGCTGATCCAGAGCCCGGCCGCGCTCAGCAGTCCGTAGAGCAGATAGAGTGCGGCGGTTTGCGGCGGCGCGTTTTTCAGGTCGGCGGCCGGGTTCTGCGCGGCGAGCACCCGGCGCACCTGCCGAACCGCCCCCGGCAGGGCCAGAACCGGCAGGAGAACCGCCGGCTCGAACCGGCCGGAGGCCGGCAGGGCCGGCAGGGCGAGAAACGCCGCGAGGATCAGCAGGGCATAGAGTGTTTTGGTCCGGGCGATTCCCAGCCGCATCGGCAGGGTCTTGAATCCGCCGCGGCGGTCCATCGCCAGGTCGCGCAGGTTGTTGACCAGCAGCACGGCGGTAACCAGGCAGCCGAACGCCGCCGCCGGCAGGACGGCGGCGGCCGGAACGCGTCCGCAGGCCGCATACACCGCGCTCAGAAACAGCAGCGGACCCATCTGAAGAAACACCAGCGGTTCGCCCAGCCCCCGGTACTTATATCCCTGCGGGTGGGAGTAGAAAAACGCACCCGCCAGGCCGGTCAGCGCGGCGGCCGCCAGCGGCCCGCCGCGCACCACCAACAGCGGCAGGCCCGCCGCGCAGGCCGCGGCCAGACAGATCTGTCCCTGCCGAAGCAGCGTGCGCGGCTGAACGGTTCCGGATTGCAGAACACCGCTCGACCCGCTCGCCTCCTCGGTATCGAATCCCAGCACGAAGTCGTAGTAGTCGTTCAGCACGTTGACACCGGCGTGCAGCAGCAGCGCGCTGATCAGCATCGGCGCCAGCAGCGGCCAGAGCACCGGCTCGTTCAGTGCGCGGGCAAACAGAAAGGCACAGACCACGGGAAGAACCGTCATGGAAAACGAATAGGCCCGCAGGGACTGCCACCAGAGTTTCAGAACAGGACTCACCGATCCATAATCCATTCATCCAGCGACCAGCGGCCCGCGCCCTTGAGGACAAAAAACAGCGCCGGCACAAAGTAGAGCCAGGCCATCTCCTGCGCGGCAAACCCCTCGCCGCCGTGCGCCGCCAGAGCCGCCACGGCCATGGTGACGGCGATCATCAGAGCGGAGAGCCGGGTGAGGGCGCCGAGAATCAGAAGCAGGGCGCCGAGCGTCTCGGCCAGCGCCGCCAGCAGCGCCATCACCGCGGGGGCGGGGATGCCGAGGTTGGCCACCATGTCGGTGAATCCGTCCAGACCGCCGAACAGTTTTCCCCAGCCGTGGGTCATCAGGGCTGCGCCGATAAATACGCGCAGGATCAGCACGCCGGGATTGGCGTCGGAATCGGTTCCGAAGAACAGTCGTTTGATGCTCATGATCTACCTCCTTTATTGAACAGAGTGACAGCCGTTTTCAGAAAGCCCAGAAAATTGGATATGCGGTAGTTTCGGAATCCGCACATGAAATAATGGAGGCGCAGCCCGAAGCGGCCGCGGATCCAGATCCGGCTGAAGAGCTGTCCGACGCTGTCGTTGTGCAGCGGAATCACCCAGCCGGCATCGATCGGACGGAACGGACGCGTCGGCCGGCCCCTCAGCCGCCGGGCGATGCTTTTGCCGGCGTGCGACCCGCCGTACCAGGCGAAGTTCACCGCTTTGCGCAGAACGCCGTCTCCGGCGTTGAACGCGGCCGCATCCCCGGCGGCAAAGACCCGCGGATAGCCCGGCAGCGACAGGTCGGCGGCGGTTTTCAGCCGGCCGTCGCGCAGCCGCTCGACATGTCCGCGCAGCTCGGACACGGGGCAGGTGGAGCCGGCCGCCCAGCAGAAAAAGGCGTTTTCAAATCGGTGGTCTCCGGCGGTCACGGTCCGTCCGTCAAACGCGGTCACGGTTTGTCCGGTCTGCAGCGTGATGCCGCTTTCGCGAAGAAAATTCAGAATCCGGTTTCGTCGGGCGGCGGGCAGAAACGGCAGCAGCGTCTCAGACGGATCGATCACTGTGATTTCACAGGGAACGCCGTCGGCCCGGGCGCGGAAGTGCAGCGCGGCGGCCAGTTCGAGGCCGGTATAGCCGCCGCCCGAAATGACGACCTGCGGGGTGTCGTTCTGCCGCAGATAGTCGCGGAAGGCATCGCGAATGCGTTGCGCGCTCTCGAGGGAGTCCAGCCGGTGGACGGCGTCCAGATGCTGATCAAACCCGTGAAAATCTGTGACGGCACCGCAGGTGATCAGCAGCCAGTCGAATAAAAACGATTCCCCGCCGGCGGATACGGTCCCGGCATCCAGATCAATGGAATCGACGGCCCGGCGGATATGCTCGACAGACGACGGCAGCAGGTCCTTCAGCGGACGGATCAGCAGGTCCTCCCGCAGCCAGTCCCCGGCCACATCGGGCAGCGCCGGCAGCATGACGGCGGCGGAGCGCGGATCAAACAGTGTGATATCGGTCGGCGCGCCGCGCAGGGCCCGGCAGGCCCGCTGCCCGGCGAATCCGCCGCCGATGATAAGCGTTTTACTGTTCATCAGGACCGCAGGATAAGGTACTCTTCCTCTTTATGCAAAAAGACATTCAGCAAATTGAGGCGGCGCTGCGGGACCATCTGGACACCCATCCGTTCTGGCGGGCGCTGGCCGCAGAGAATCCGGACGGATTTGAGGCCGTCCGAAGAGTTCTGCTGACACCCGGCAAACGGATTCGGCCCCGTCTTTTCTGTGCCGCCTGCCGCGAGGCCGGACGGGAGCCGCTTCCGGCATGGATGCCGGTTGCGCTGGCGCTGGAGCTGGCGCACGGGTTCATTCTGATTCATGATGATATTCTGGATCGCTCGGCCGAGCGGCGGGACGCTCCGACGCTTCCGCAGCGCATGCGGACTCTTTTTGCACAGGAGCCTGCCGACGGGTTCGAGGGACGTGATTTTTCGATGGTGGCCGGCGATCTGATTTATACGCTGGCGTTTGAAAGCCTGCTGCAGACCCCGGTCGCGGCCGACCGCACGGTTGAAGCCATGCGGCTGTTTACAGGCGCCGCACTGGACACCGGCCGCGGTGCGCTGCTTGAGATGCGGGCGGCTCAGCGGCCTGTCGATCAGCTGGATCCGGAGACCATCGAACAGATCTATGCACTCAAAACCGGGACCTATACCTTTACACTGCCGCTGCAGCTCGCGGCCTGCTTTTCCGGTGAGGCCCGTCTGGCGGCACTCGACGGCGCGGCGGTCGGCGCGGCGGCGGGCGCGGCGTTTCAGCTGCAGAACGATCTGGCGGAGCTGAACCGCTGGGTCGCCGGCGGGCCGATGCCGGATGATCTTCGCGACGGCCGGCGCACCTGGCCGCTGGTCTATGCCGGTTCGGTGGAGGCCCTGCGGGATCCCGGCGTGCTGCGGACGGTGCAGCAGGCCGCTGAAACAAAGGCCCGGCAGGCACTGCATACAGTCCGTGCGCTGCCGGGCGTGCATGCGCTGCTGGAACGCGCCCTTCTTTCCGGCCCGTGATCTTCTTGAAGTCCCGCCGGCTCTGCGGCACGATGCCCGTCTCAGTATAAAGGAGGATTTTATGGAAACCATGCAGGCCATCATGACACGACGCAGTGTTCGTTCGTTCACCGCAGAACCGGTTCGTGAGGAGCAGATTAAAAAACTGCTGGAGGCCGCAATGAATGCCCCCAGTGCCGGCGACGGCCGTCCGTGGACCTATGTCGTCACAACCGGTCGTGACGTGCTCGACGCGCTGGCCGATGCGGTGGATGAAGGCAACGATCTGTTTAAACAGGCGCAGGCCGCGGTGCTGATCTGTCTCGATAAAGCAAAAGAAGGCTTCGACGGCTTCGGCGAACAGGACTGCGCCTGTGCCGCACAGAATCTGCAGCTCGCCGTTCACGATCTGGGGCTGGGCACCGTCTGGATTGCCGTCATCAACGTGCCTCCGCGTGTGACCGGCTGCCGCAGGGTGCTCGGCGTTTCCGAAACGCTGGTTCCCTTTGCACTGTTTCCGCTGGGGGTCCCCGCCGATCTGCCGGAGCCCGACTATCGCTATGATGATACACGGATCCGCCGGGTCTGATTCGGCGGACCCGTTCTCAAAAATCTTTTGTCTGACCGGCGGCGGCATGCTATAACCCCCGGCTCTGTTTTTTCGAACCAAGGGAGCTTGTTATGGCAGGGCACAGTAAATGGGCGAATATTAAACACAAAAAAGGGCGCGCCGACGCTGCGCGCGGCAAGGTGTTCAGCAAGCTGGCCAAGGAAATGACCGTGGCCGCCCGCGCCGGCGGCGGCGACCCCGACGCCAACATCACGCTGCGCATGCTCATCGGCAAGGCCAAAGCGGTCAACATGCCCAACGACAACATCGAGCGGGCCATTAAAAAGGGCACCGGCGAACTCGAAGGCGGGCAGCTCGAGGAATGTGTGTATGAAGCCTATGCGGCGGGCGGAATCGGCATCATCATCGAAGCGCTGACCGATAACAAAAACCGTGCCGCCTCCGAAATCAAAAATGTGCTGACCAAAAACGGCGTCAGCCTCGCCCAGCAGGGCGACGTCAGCCGCATGTTTCAGCGCAAAGGACAGATTCTGGTCGATGCCTCCCGAATCGACGAAGAAACCCTGATGGAAAAGGTGCTTGAAGCCGGCGCCGAAGATATGACCCGGCAGGACGGTCAGTTCGAAATTCTGACGGCTCCCGGCGATTACAGTGATGTGGCCAATGCGCTCTCCGAAGCCGGAATCGAAACCGTTTCCTCCGAAGTCACCATGCTTCCCGATATGCCGACCGAGGTGACGGATAAGGACCAGGCCGAAAAGCTGCTCAAATTTGTCGAACGGCTTGAAGATCTCGACGATGTCCAGAACGTCTATCCCGCTTTCGATATCGATGACGCCATTCTGGCCGAACTGGAATAAGGGCCGGCGGCCGCTGCACAGAGGGCGTTGTCCCGGCGAACCGCAGTCGGTTCAATACAAACACCTCCGGGAAAACTGATCATAATAAAACGCGGAGTTCGTGATCCAGTAACACCGTTCTGTTTTGCTTGCGGAAACCCTTAAGCAAGAATGGTGAATACGGATGAAAACCACCCGTTATGAATTCGGCGTGAGAAAAAAATGCCCGAGATGCGGCGAAATCCGGCGTGCGCGCACGCGACGCAGCGGTAACTGGAAAGTTTTCCCGGTTGCGCGGGCTTATTCCTGCCTCTTGTGTCACACGCATTACGTTGTGTTGTTAAATACGGTTTCTGTTGTTCTGGACCAAGGATTTCGGGTTGACACCGAACCGGCTTCCGGGATGCCCGGAACCGTGCGGACCTGATTGACTGCTGCAGGTAATCCGTTGTCGGTCTGAATCCCAGTCCGGATTCAGATCGGCCGGACTGTATTTGTATGAGTTCAGAGGTTCTTCAGGCAGAACAGAATGGACAGGAACCCGACGCGGTATTCCGCAGGGTCCGGCCGGGTGCATTTGACCGGGTTCCGGGCTTCCCCCCGTTGGAAAAAGTACTGTAGAATCATACTGATTTATGCAACGGGTTCGTATTTTAGGTGTAGATACATCGCTGCGCTCGACGGGCGTGGCGGTGCTGGAGCAGTCCGGGCGCACGGTGCGTGCACTGGCCTACGGGACGGTTCGCAACAAGGCCTCGCTGCCGCATTCGCAGTGTCTGGCGGCCATTCAAACGGAGATGGAGAAGCTGATTGCCGAGTTTTCACCCGCTGAGGCGGCGATTGAAGGTGCTTTTTTTGCCAAAAACGCCAAGACGGCCATGATTCTCGGGCAGGCGCGCGGTGTGGTGCTGGCGGCCTGTTCCCGCGCGGTGCTGCCGGTGTTTGAATATTCCCCGCGGGCGGTTAAACAGGCGGTGACCGGTACGGGCGGGGCGCGCAAGGAGCAGGTCGGCCGCATGGTGGTTCGCCTGCTCGGACTGAAGGAGCTCCCGCAGGAGGATGCCGCGGATGCACTGGCGATTGCGCTGTGTCATACGCATCAGCGCACACTGCCGGAAACCTTGCGCTCGAAACCGCTTTAATGATAGCGTGCTGTCCGCTTTACGAAATAAACGAAGGAGACCTCCGCATGGAACTGAAAGATATCAAAAAGATTGTTCAGATGATGAGTGACAACGATCTGTCGGAATTTCTACTGGAAGACGAAAGCTCAACGCTGCAGATCAAGCGCGGCGCCACGGTGGTCAATCAGGTGGCACCCGCCGCCGCGGCTCCGCCGCCGGCTCCGTCCGTGCCCCCGGTCGCGCCGGCCGCACCGAACGCGGGCGCAGACACCCCGCCGGATGCGGATGACGGCCTGGTGGAGATCACCTCCCCGATGGTCGGAACCTTCTACCGTTCTCCGTCGCCCGATGCCGACTCGTTTGTCAGCGTCGGCCAGGACGTCGGGCCGGATACAGTGGTCTGTATTGTCGAGGCCATGAAAGTGATGAATGAGATTCAGGCCGAGGTCAAAGGCACGATCCGGAAAATCCTGGTCGACAATGCCACGCCGGTGCAGTTCGGCCAGCCGCTGTTTCTGGTTGAGCCCGCCTAAGAGAAACCGGAGACTTGAAACCGGAACGCTGAACCGAAATCCGAATGTCTGAATCCGAAGGGGTTTTATGTTTGAAAAAGTACTGATTGCCAATCGCGGAGAAATCGCCCTGCGGATTATCCGGGCCTGCAAGGAGCTGGGAATTCGTTCGGTGGCCGTCTGCTCCGAAGCGGATGAGGATTCGCTGCATGTCCAGATGGCCGACGAGATGATCTGCATCGGTCCGCCCGCCGCATCGGAGAGTTATTTAAAGGTCGCCAATATTATCAGCGCCGCGGAAATCGCCGATGTGGACGCCATTCATCCCGGCTACGGGTTTCTGGCCGAAAATGCGCATTTCGCCGAGATCTGCAAAAGCTGCAACATCACCTTCATCGGCCCGTCGCCCGATATCATCCGCAACATGGGCGACAAAGCGATTGCCCGCGATACGATGAAGGCGGCCGGCGTGCCGATTACGCCCGGCAGCGAAGGGATTCTCAAAGACAAGGACGAAGCCCTCCGGCTGGCGCGTGAAATCGGCTATCCCGTGCTGATCAAGGCCGTGGCGGGTGGCGGCGGCAAAGGCATGCGCGTGGCGCATAACGATGTCAGTCTGGCGCAGAGCTATATGATGGCGCAGTCCGAGGCCGACAGCGCCTTCGGGAATCCCGACTGTTTTATGGAAAAATACATTGAGTCGGCCCGCCATGTGGAGGTGCAGGTGATCGGCGACAACCACGGCAGCGTGGTGCACATCGGCGAACGCGACTGTTCCATTCAGCGCCGCCACCAGAAGCTGGTCGAGGAATCCCCCTGTCCGGTGCTGACGCCGGAGCAGCGCCGCGAGCTGGGCGAGGCCGGGGTGCGCGCGGCCCGGGCGGTGGGATACAACAGCGCCGGAACCCTTGAATTCCTGTACGACGAGAAGAGCAAAGAGTTCTATTTCATGGAAATGAACACCCGGATTCAGGTCGAGCATACAGTCAGCGAAGAGGTCACCGGCATCGATCTGGTCAAAGAGCAGATTCGTGTGGCCGCCGGGGAACCGCTCTCGTTCACTCAGGATGAGGTCAAGATGGAGCGCTATGCGATTGAGTTCCGGGTCAATGCCGAAGATCCGTCCAAAAACTTTGCGCCGTCGCCGGGGCCGGTTGATGCGGTCCATTTCCCGGGTGGTCCGGGGATCCGCATCGATTCGCATGTCTACAGCGGCTGTATGATTTCGCCCTATTATGACAGCATGATCGCCAAGATTATTGCCAGCGGGGCAACACGACACGAAGCGCTGCAGCGGCTCCACCGGGCGCTGGATGAATTTACCATTAACGGACCGCATACCAGTGTTCCGGTCGGCATTTCACTGCTGATGGATGAGCGTTTCCGGCGCGGGGAATACAACACCGCCTTTCTGGAAAAATTTATGCGTGAAAACTTTATGGTGGATCGCTAGCAAGGAGATACACAGATGAGCAAGAAAGAGGAATCAATGGCCGTTCCGCCCGCGCGGGACTATCCCATTCCGGACGAAAAGCCGGACGACACCGGCCTCGGGTCGGTGCGCATACACAACAACGTTATGGCCGTGATCGCCCATGAGGCGGCCGCCCGCGTGCCCGGGGTGGTGGAGCTTTCGGGAACACTGGTGGATGAGCTGGCCGACATGATCGGAAAAAAGAACCGCGACCGGGGAATCCGGGTGGCGGTGGAGTCTGAAAACAGCATCGCGGTGGAGCTCACCGTCGTGCTGGAGTTCGGGGTCAATATCCCGGATGTCTGCGGACAGCTTCAGCAGGAGGTGCGCCGTTCCATTGAGGAGATGACCGGCAAGCATGTGGAGGCGGTTAATATTTCCGTACAGAGCATTCGGCGCTCGAAGCGTCCGGAATCTCAGACGGCCTCATCGGAGGCGGCATCATGAGCCGCTTTCTGCATGCGCTCTCGGGCGTCTGTCTATGGATCGTGTTCACGGTCGCGGCCGGGACGATGGTCTATGCCAATGTGCTGCATGTGCGCAGCTCGGTGCCGGGGCGTTTTTATGTGGCGGAGCGCCCGTTTGAGGCCTCGGTGATCGGCGCCATTCTGGTGCTGCTGGCCCTGCTGTATGCGGCCACGCTCTCCCGCCGCCGTCCGAAACTCAAATTTGTTTCGTTCGAGTCGGATGAGGGCGCGGTTTCCATCAGTGTGCATGCGGTGCGCGAGTTCATCCGCAAGCTGGGCGAGGAGTTCAGTGCGGTGATCAGCATGGATCCCAAAATCCGGGCGGATCGCAATGTCATCCATATTGATCTGGATGTATCGATTCAGTCCGGGACCCGCCTGCCCGAGCTCTCCGCGGTGCTGCAGAACCGCATCCGCGACAGCATCCGCGACGGACTGGGGATTTCGCAGGTGCGCGATATCAAGGTGCGCATTAAGGAAATTATCGGCGCGCCGCCGCCCGACCGCCGCAGCGATTGATTTTCCCGTTCCGCAACCGGCCCGGATTCGTCGGCCGCATGCCTGCCGTATGAAGACACTCGTACTTGTTCGTCACGCCAAAGCAGAGGCCTCCGCGCCCTCCGGCGCGGACGCCGATCGTCCCCTGTCCGGTCTCGGCCGGCGCGACGCCCGGGTGATGGCCGAGCGGCTGATGGATTATCAGGTGGCCCCCGACGGACTGATTGCCAGCCCGGCCGTGCGTGCCGTGCAGACCGCCGAAGCCTTTGCCCGGACTTTTTCGCTGGAGATGCATACAGAGCAGCGCATCTACGAAGCGGATGAAGAGCGTCTGCTGGATGTGCTGCGTGACGTGCACGATGATTTTCAAACCGTGATTATGGTGGGCCACAACCCCGGTTTTTTTGATCTGCTCTGCCGGCTCACAGGCCGGCGGTACGTTAAACTGCCCACCTGCGGGGTGGCGGTTCTGCAGCTCCCGGTTCGTTCCTGGCGAAAAGCCGGCCGCCGCCCCGCCGGACTGACCACCAGCTTTACACCCCGCAAAGGACCGTTGAAACGGCCGGTGGACATCTCCGGAAAACTGACGCTCACCGATCGCTTCCGGATGTGGCGGTTCAACCGGCCCAACCGTTTGATGATCGCGATGGTTCTGCTGCTGGCCGCGCTGCTGCTGGCCCTGCTGATTCCGCTGATCATGCGCAGCAGCATCAATTCCGCCGGCGTGCCGCAGCAGGGCAGTATGCAGTAAACCGACGCAGCGATGCTGCGGGAGCCACGATGACCGACTCAACCGATCCCTGGGTGTTTTTTGATATCGACGGAACGCTGCTCTACGCCCGCGGCGTCGGGCGCAATGCATTCCGGCAGGCCTTTGAAGAAGCCTTTGGCTGGGATCAGGGTGTGGAGCATGTCAATTTTTACGGCGCGACCGATCTGGATGTCTTTCGGTCGCTGTGCGCGGAGCGCGGCGAAGACTGCACGCCGGCCATGGAACAGGCTTTTTTCGATGCGCTGGCACCGGCCATCGAACGCGGCCTGGCCGCCCGCGCTCCCGACGTGTTTCCGAACGTTGGAAATCTGCTGGCCCGGCTTTCCAGCCGGTGGAACCTCGGGGTGATCACCGGAAACATTGAGCCCACCGCACGGCTCAAACTGAAGTATGCCGGACTGCTGGAGTATTTTGAGCCGCAGGGGTTCGGCTGCGGCTGCGACCATGCCGACCGCATTGAAATTGCCCGGCGCGTGCTCGAACGCACCGGTTCGCCGCGCCGCACTGCGCTGATCGGTGACACCCCGCGCGATGTGGAAGCCGCCAAAGCCAACGGAATGCTCGCGGTCGCTGTGGGAACCGGCGGCTTTACCGTGTCCGAACTCGAAGAAACCGATGCGGATTTTGTATTTAAAAATCTAACAGATACCCCGGCGGTGCTGTCCGTATTAACGAATGGATTAATGGATTAATGGATTAATGGGTTAATGGATTTATGGAGCGGGTTATGAAAAAAAAGAGCCGC
>CAZITJ010000017.1:18913-28364 GCA_964542135.1 uncultured Verrucomicrobiota bacterium | reverse complement strand
GCATCGAAACCACGATGATCTACACCCATGTGGTCCGTTCGATGAGCAACCGCCCGAAAAGTCCTCTCGATACGCTGTGATCCGTTTAATTCGTTGAAAACATTAAAGTCGTTGAAGGCGGTGTTCCAATGGTTGGAAAAAATAGCGCTTCCAGTTTCCAATGGTTGGAACTTTCAGGTACAAGTTTTCCAATCATTGGAAGTCGTGAGCCTCGACAGGCATTTGGTTTCCGGTGTTTGGAAAAATCAGTTGATCCTGTAATCCTGTCAAAAATATTTTAATAATGAAAAAGACACGGCTGGATAAAAAATTCGCCGCCCTTAAAGAACAGGGCAAAAAAGGATTCATCGCTTACATCGGTGCGGGCGACCCGACGCTGGACGATACGGTGGATATGGTCCTGAAGCTTGAAGCGGCGGGGGTTGACCTTGTCGAGCTCGGCCTGCCGTTTTCCGATCCGCTGGCCGACGGCCGGGTCAATCAGGACGCCGCCGTGCGCGCGCTGGAGGCGGGAGCCACTTTTGACGGGGTGATGGATATGGTTCGCAAAATCCGTGAGCGCTCGGACATCCCGATGATTTTCTATGCCTATCTGAATACTCTCTGTGCCCGCGGCTTTGAGCAGGCCATGCAGGATGCAGCCGGCGCGGGCATCGACGGCTTCCTGATTCTGGATATGCCGCGCGAGGAATCGAAGCCCTACCGCAAACATATCGCCGCTGCCGGACTCAACAGCATTTCGCTGATCACGCCGACCACTCCGGAGGAGCGGATGAAGCAGATTGTGAAGCAGGCCGACGGGTTTGTGTACTGCGTTTCCCGCGCGGGTGTAACCGGTGTGCAGGCGTCCATTGCCGAGGGCGCGCGCGGGCTGGTCGAGAAAATTAAAACGCGCACGAATCTTCCGGTGGCGCTCGGTTTCGGGATCGGAACGCCCGAACAGGCGGCCGAAGCGGCGGGCTATGCCGATGCCGTCGTGGTCGGCAGTGCGATCGTGAACAAATTTCACAACAACCCGCACACGGAGCAAGGCCGCGCCGATGCGGCGGCCTTTGTGGCTGAAATGGTTCGGGCCGTCAAGGAGGTTTGAGATGACAGGACGTTATGCAGTGATTATGGCAGGCGGCAGGGGCGAACGCTTCTGGCCGCTGAGCACATCCAAACACCCCAAGCAGCTTCTGGCGCTGGTGGGCGACAAGCCGCTGATCGCGCAGGCGGTGGAGCGGCTCGACGGATTGATTCCGCCGGAAAACGTGTTTGTGGTGACGAATGCCGATCTGGTCGAGGCCACACAAAAGGCGGCGCCGATGCTGCCGCCGGAAAATATTGTCGGTGAGCCGATCGGGCGCGATACGGCCGCGGCGGTCGCCTGCGGCGGCGCGCTGGTCGCGGCCAAAGACCCGCAGGGCGTGTTTGCCGTGCTGACCGCCGATCAGGTGATGGGCGACCTCGATGTGTTCAGGGCCACGCTGAAAGGCGGCATGGATCTCGCGGGACAGAATGAGATTCTGGTGACGATCGGCATTCAGCCGGCGTTCCCGAGCACCGGCTTCGGCTACATTGAATCCGGCGACGATTTCCAGCAGGCCGAGGGGGTGCAGTTTAAAAAGGCGGTGCGCTTTGTCGAAAAGCCGGATGCGGAAACCGCGCAGGGCTATATCGACAGCGGGAAATTTTTCTGGAACTCGGGCATGTTTATCTGGTCGGTTCCAACCCTTGGAAAATCCTTTGCGGCGCACTGTCCCGAAATGAAGACGCTGATGGATGAGCTGACGGAATACGCCGCGCGCGGCGAGATTTTCCAGGGTTTGGAAAAAACGTATCCAACCCTTGGAAAGATCTCCATCGACTATGCGCTGATGGAGAAGGCGGATAACATTGTGATGGCCTGCGGGACGTTTGCGTGGGATGACGTCGGCTCCTGGCCTGCGCTCGAAAGCCATTTTCCCAAGGATGAGGGCGGCAACACGCTGATCGGAGCCTGCGAGCAGATGGATTCGAAAAGCAATATCATTTATTCCAAAGACCGTCTGACCGCCGTGATCGGTGCGGAGAATCTGGTGGTGGTTCAGGCCGAGGGCGTGACGCTGGTCTGTCCGAAAGACCGCGCGCAGGACATCAAGAAGATGGTCGCGATGCTCAAGGAAAAGGGATCGTTTGAGGAGCTTCTTTGATGGGACGACTGCTCGGCATTGATTACGGCGACGCGCGCATCGGTGTTGCCATGAGCGACGAAACCGCATTTCTTGCGTCGCCGCTGACAACCGTTCAAAGCGGGAAGGACGCGCCCGCCGAAATCGCCGCGCTGGTCGCAGAGCACGGCGTCGAAAAAATTGTGATCGGCCTGCCGCTGAATATGGACGGCTCGGCCGGGCCGTCCGCCGAAAAGGTGCGGACGTTTTCCAAAAAGCTCTCTGCGCGGGTCGATGTGCCGATTGTGGAAAACGATGAGCGGCTGACCACGGTGACCGCGCACCACCATCTGCGCGAGGCCGGACTCGACGGCAGACAGCGCAAAGGCGTGGTGGATATGGCCGCCGCGCAGGTGATTCTTCAGGATTTTCTCGATGCACAGGGTTAAAGTGGGTTGACAATATAAGGACTTTGCGCAATTCTCCGTTTCGTTCGCATTCCGGTTCTTCTCTTCGTTTGTTTTTTCCCGTCAACGTCTGCACCGGATCACTTTTTCATCTGTTTTATGAATTCATCACACCCGATACTTCTTGCCGTGACCGGCGGCATTGCCTGTGGAAAAAGCGAAGCAGGCCGTCTGCTGGCATCCGGGAATGTTCAGGTGCTCGATACCGATTCTCTGGCGCATGAGCTGATGCGTAAAGGACGGCCGGTTCATCAGCGGGTTGTAGAAACCTTCGGAGATGAAATTCTTGCGCCGGACGGTGAGATCGATCGTGCCGCACTCGGCGCGCAGGTGTTCGCCGACGCCCGGAAGCGCGAAACGCTCAACGGGCTGGTGCACCCGGCGGTGATGGAGGCTGCGGACGAATGGGCCGCGCACTGCCGGGCGGCGGATGAAGATGCCGCTGTACTGGTGCCGCTTCTTTTTGAGACGGGATGGACAACAGGCTGGGATGCGGTGGTCTGCATCGCCGCCAATGAAGAAACCGTTTTCCAACGGTTGGAAAAACGCGGGCTGAGCCGCGAGGAAGCCCGCCGGCGCATCGCCGCACAGATGCCGCTGAAGGAGAAAACCGCACGGGCGGATTTTGTGATTGAAAACAATGGAACACTTGAAGAACTGAGCAATGCCCTGAGCGGCATCCTTGCAGCTCTTCGGGGTCAACAAAGGAACTGTATATGAGCGAAGAACAGGCTAACGAAAAGGAGCAGGGCCGGATGCAGGGAAAACAGCAGTCGGAACAGCGCCGCAAATCGAACAACCGCAACAGCCGGCAGAACGGGCGCAACAACAACGGCAACCGTCGTCAGGAGCAGCAGGAGCCCGATCCGAATGCCAAAAAAATGCCGACCCTCAAACTGTTCGAACTGCAGAAAGCGGAGGTTCCCGCCCTGCAGAAGCTCGCGGAAGACTATCTGATTGAGGACCCGGCCGGTCTCTCCAAGCATGAGCTGATTTTTGAAATCCTCAAAACCCAGATCCGCTGGGAAAATTCGGCGCTGTGCCGCGGCATTCTGCAGGTGCTTCCCGATAAGTTCGGCTTCCTGCGCTCCTCGGAGAACAATTATCTGCCGAATCCGGAGGACATTTATGTGTCCCCGTCGCAGATCCGCCGTTTCGGCCTGCGCACCGGCGACCTCGTGGAAGGCCCGATTCGTTCGCCCCGCAAGAAGGAACGATTCTTCGGGCTGAACTCCGTGGACAAAGTCAACAATATGTCGCCCGAGGACAACCGCCGGCGCATTCCGTTTGAAAACCTGACGCCGCTCTTTCCTGATGAACGGCTGGTTCTTGAAACCGATGCGGCCGGGATTTCCATGCGCGTGATGGATCTGGCAACGCCGATCGGCAAGGGGCAGCGCGGACTGATTGTCGCTCCGCCGCGCACCGGGAAAACGGTTCTGCTCCAGCAGATCGCCAACAGCATCTCCGCCAACGATCCCCAGGCCAAACTGATTATCCTGCTGATTGACGAGCGCCCTGAAGAGGTGACCGATATGCAGCGCAATACCCAGGCCGAAGTGCTCTTTTCCACCTTCGATGAGCATCCTGAACGCCATACACAGGTGGCCGAAACGGTGATTGAAATGGCCAAGCGCCGTGTCGAAAACGGCGAGGACGTCGTGATCCTGCTCGACAGCATCACCCGCCTGGCGCGCGCCTACAACACGGTCCAGCCGCACAGCGGGAAAATCCTCTCCGGCGGTGTGGATGCCAATGCCCTGCATAAGCCCAAGCGTTTCTTCGGTGCGGCCCGCAACATTGAAGGCGGCGGCAGCCTCACCATCATTTCCACCGCACTCGTGGATACCGGCAGCCGCATGGACGAAGTCATTTTCGAGGAGTTCAAAGGAACCGGCAATATGGAGCTGGCGCTCGACCGCGACCTCGTCGGCAAACGCATCTTCCCGGCCATCAATATCGAAAAGAGCGGCACCCGCAAAGAAGAGCTGCTGCTTCACAAAGACGAGCTGGCCAAGGTCTGGACCCTGCGCAAGGCGCTCAAGGATGTGCCGGCCGTCGAAGCCATGGAGCTGCTCATCAACCGCCTCAAAAAGACAAAATCCAACGCCGAATTCCTGATGACCCTTCAGAGCTGACCGCTCAGAAGGCGCTCGTCAGCGCTGCGGTCAAAGTCTGCGTTGCGTTGCCCGTGCGCATCCCGGCCGGCGGCCGGCAGGCGGGAAGGGCTGTTGCGCTTTCCGCCAACCTGATTGATTCATAAAAATGGACGGCAACAGCTTAACTCGTTGGAATGGAGATCCGTATGGAATGTGAATATCAAAAATCCATTCCCGTCCATTTTTACCGAAGGCGCCCCGAACGGTCGAGGGCGCTCGCGATACTTCGGAGCGCGACGAGTTTACTTCGTCAACTTTGTTGCAGGTGGTTCGCGGCAGGTCACTACAGCGTCACCACGTGACGCCTCGTTGCCCAAGCAAACTCGGCGCGTGAATAAATCAGGCTAAAGCATTTTCGTTTTAATTTGACGTTACTGTAGGCGCGGTCGTTGACCGCGCGCCGGGGTCGCCGCCCCTATAGAAGACGGTTGCGACAAATTAAGAATGTGCTCTAATGATCGCAGGCGTTGGCGCCGGAGGTCAGTGTGCCGGCCAGATACTGCTCGACCAGTTGCTCCGGCGCGGCGCTTGGTGCGCCGACGACCACCTGAATGTCGTTTTTAGCAAACAGCTGTTGGGCACGACTGCCCATGCCGCCGGCGATGATCAGGTTAACCCCCTGTTCGTGAAGCCATGCGGGCAGAATGCCCGGCTCATGCGGCGGCGGAGTGAGATACTCGCGGCTCAACACAGATTTTTCTTTTTCATCGATCCTGAACACGGCGAATACCTCACAGTGTCCGAAGTGCATGCACAGTTTTCCGTCGGCGGTGGGGATGGCGATTTTCATTGGGGTTCCTTTTGGTTATTGGTTATCGGTTATTGGTTATTGGTTATTGGTTATCAGTTATTGGGCATTGAGCTTTTCCTGATAACAAAGAACTGATCAAAAAATTGCCTCGTAGAGGCTAATACCACTGCGGTTCCCGGCGCGCTGTAAAGTTTGAGTGCATTCGTTCGGCGATTTCCTTTATTTTCGGCAGCGTGATGTCGAACGAGCCCCGACGTCGGCTTTCAGGTTATTCTGAACCGCCTTGGCGACGGTTGCTCCCGTTTGGGTCGGGGAAAAGAAAACAGTGTGTGCTTTCATGAAACGTCTCCCACGGAAAGAACGGTTCCGACCGGGCAGGGGTGGACCCGCCCGGGAAATTCGTTCCATAACCGGGAAGCGGCATCAACGCCGGTGCAGTGACATGCAAAAATTGACCGGATGTCGACTATGCGCAAAGCCTCAATGGTTTTTGTTATGCGCTCTTCCGATGCGCTGTGCAGGTGCATGCCGCCGATGACGGTGTGGATCGGGCGGTTGTCCGTCAGGTTTTGTATGTACTGCAGCGTATTGATGAGGCCGGCGTGGGCGCAGCCGAGAATCACGACGGTTCCGTGCGCGGTTTGGATGAAAGCGGCCTGATCGTCTTCAATCGGGTCGGGGTGCGTGCAGGCTTCGTCGCGGTAAAACGGTCCGCCGACATCTTCGAAGCTTGCGATGCGCGGAACCGGTCCGGTCAGGTGAAGTCCGCCGGGCAGGTCGATCGGCGCATCGGTTTGGATCCAGTTGGATTCGGTGAGGGCTTTCAGGTCCGGATCGGGTATGCCGATTGAGCGGCTGCTGCCGTCCGCATTGCGTCTGAATTTGGGATGTGCCGCTGCGGGATGGGCATACACGGTGGGCTTATTCATCAGCGATACGGCCGTGTGCAGCCCGCCGGTATGGTCATAGTGGCCGTGGCTGAGCACAACGGTTTCGACATCATCAAGGCGGCGTCCCAGCCGGTTGAGGTTGTGTGTCAGCACGAAGCCCTGTCCGGTATCGAACAGCACATTTTCGCCGCCGGTTTCGATCAGGAACGACAGGCCGTGCTCGGCCAGCACCCCGAGCCTGCCCGCCGTGTTTTCAACCAGAACTGTAATTTTAATGCTGTTCATATTTTTTAACCGCAGATTACGCTGATGAAAACGGATGAAGAGTATCCGTATAAATCCGCGTGATCCGCGGTTCCTGTTATTCGTTGTTTTGAGCGGACGGGCAGGCGCCGCCGGCCGGACAGCTTCCGCATGCGTTGTCGCAGGTGGCCGGGGTCGGTGCGGGAAGAAGTTTGAGCGCTTCATTCATTTGCTCCACTGCTTTTTCAAAAGCAGCGGCGGCGGGCGAGGCGCCATGCTGCTTAAAAAAGTTTGCGCCGGCGTCGCCGCACACCACCATGTTCGGGTCGATCGGAATGCGTCCGAGAAACGCTTCGTTGTATTGTTCGGCGGTTCTGCGCCCGCCGTCTTTGCCGAACAGGTGAATTTCTTCGCCGCATTTGGGGCAGGCGTATCCGCTCATGTTTTCGAGAATTCCAAGGATCGGAAGATTGAGCTTGCGGCAGAACTGAACCGACTTGCGTACATCAGCGGCGGCGACCTCCTGCGGGGTGGTCACGAGGATACCGCCGTCGGGGCGGTCGATGAGCTGACAGACGGCCAGCGGTTCGTCGCCGGTGCCGGGCGGACAGTCGACAATCAGGTAGTCGAGCGGTCCCCAGCAGACTTCGCCGAGCATCTGCTCAAGGATCTTATATTTCATGGGACCGCGCACAATGACGGCCTGGTCGGGGTTTGCCAGCAGAAACCCGGCGGACATCAGTTTGATGCCGCCGGTTTCGAGCGGCACGATATCTCCGTTTGGCTGCTGTCCGGCGGTCTGCCCGCTGAGATTGAACAGGGTGGGGATGCTGGGCCCGTGGATGTCCGCATCGAGCAGGCCGACGGAAAACCCTTTGGCTGCCAGCGACAGCGCCAGATGGGCCGAAACGGTGCTTTTGCCGACGCCGCCTTTGCCGGACAGAACGACCATTTTGTGTTTGATCTGCTTCATCCGCAATGGAACGGCGGATGCTTCGTTTACTTCATTTTCTGACATAAGTTCTCCCATAGGTTTTGAATCGCGGTTGCTGCGGCTCCGTCGTTAAACTCGACAATGCTCTGCGCCTGAATCTGGGCCTGTGTAATGGCGGCGTCGTAGGGAATCCGCTCGAAGACCGTTGCGCCGGCTTTTTGAGCTGCGGCCTCGATGCGTACGGTCCTGTCCGGGTTAATATCCCATTTGTTGACGCTGATGAAGGCGGGAATTTTAAAATGCCGGGTCAGCTCGAGCACGCGCAGCAGGTCGTGTTCGCCGGAGAGGGTCGGTTCGGTGACAACCAGCACCGCGTCGGCGCCGGTGATGGAGGCGATGACGGGGCAGCCGGTGCCGGGCGGGCCGTCAATAAGCAGCCATTCCGCCTGAAGCGCCCCGGCCAGCCGGTTGGCCTGTTTACGCACGGTGCTGACCAGCTTGCCCGAGTTTTCAGCGGCGATTTCGAGCCGGGCATGCACCATGCGCCCGTGTCGGGTTTTTGAAACAAACCATTTTCCGCACAGCGCATCGGGAAAGTCGATGGCCTTTTCCGGGCAGAATTCAACGCAGACGCCGCAGCCTTCGCAGGCGAACGGGTTGATGCGAAAAGTCGAACCGGACGCTTCGATGGCATCGAAGCGGCACATCTGAAAACACATGCCGCAGCCGGTGCAGTCCGCTTCGCGGATGGCGGCTTCGTGTCCGCTGTAAAAATCGTGTTCCGCGCACACGTCGGGCTGGAGCAGCAGGTGCAGGTCGGCGGCATCCACATCGCAATCCGCCAGCACCGCGTTTTTCGCCAGCGCGGCGAAGGATCCCGTGACGCTGGTTTTGCCGGTGCCGCCTTTTCCGCTGATGACAACGAGTTCTTTCATGCTCAAATCTATTCCTGATAAAGCCGGAGCGAAAAGTTCAAACAGAAGGATGCGAAGATCGCGAAGAAAGACTTTGCGTACTTTGCGAGCTTCTGTTTGTAAAATCTTTTATTGAATGGGAGAGGGTCTGGAATTGTTCTTTAAGAGCCGGTTCGGCAGAGAGGATGGTTCCGCCGCGCGAGTACGCTTCCGCAATTTTGCGCGATTCGGGAATCTGCAGCAGAATGCGGATTTTTTCCTCCTCGCAGTAGCGTACCACCCGGTTGTCTCCGGAGTCGCTGCGGTTGATGACCGTGCCGAAGGGAAGCCCGAGTTTGCGGACGGTTTCGACGGCCAGTTTCAGGTCGTTGAGTCCGAAGGGGGTCGGTTCGGTGACGAGGATGACGAAATCGCATCCGGACACGGCGGTGATCATCGGGCAGGAGGTGCCGGGCGGCGCATCAATCAAAACCGGCAGGTTGGCGGGGGCGGCTTTTTTGACGGCGCGGATCAGCGGCGGCGCCATGGCATTGCCGATTTTCAGTTTTCCTTCGAGGGTCGTAATGGGTCCGGCCTGTCCACGGCTGATTTCACCGATCGGCTGCGGTTTTTCCGTGATGGCATCTTCCGGGCAGAGCCAGGCACATCCTCCGCAGCTGTGACACAGTTCCGGGAAGACGATCGCGGAATCACCGGCGACGGCGATGGCGTTGAATGCACAAATATTGCTGCACGCACCGCAGGCCGTGCATTTTCCGGTGTCGATTTCCGGTACCGGTACAGATACAGTTTCCCGGGACTCTATATCCGGCCGGGTGAAAAAAGCGCTGTTGGGTTCCTCCACATCGCAGTCGATCAGGCAGACCGGTCCGCCGAACGCCTGAGCGAACGCCACCGACACGGTGGTTTTTCCCGTTCCGCCTTTTCCGGATGCTACTGAAATTCTCATTGATCCCCTGCC
>CAZITJ010000017.1:8963-18813 GCA_964542135.1 uncultured Verrucomicrobiota bacterium | reverse complement strand
ACCGGGCATTTGACTTTAAACAGAAAAAAGATCGGACGATCACTGTCGCTTAAGGTTTCAAAATTTCCCTGGCCTTTTGAAATGACCAGGTCGGCGGATTCAAAGGCGGTTCGGAATGTTTCGCTGCAGTCGGCGGGTACGGTGCCGGGGACGTCCGATCCGTTATCGATCACGGGAACCAGGTCGGTCAGACCGGCGACGACGGCATCGTCCATCAGCGCGTCGTTGAGGATCGGCCTTCCGCGCACCGCCAGCGTGACGCGCTGCGGGCCGAGCTGCTCAATCAGCAGCCGGTCGAACACAATTTCGCCGGCGTTATCCGCGAGATAGAGAATGGTTTCGGCTTCCGCGACCGCCTTGCGGAACGATTCGATGTCCCCTTCGAGCGGTTTCTCGGCGGCATGTTCAACGGCGTGCAGCACATCGGCTTCATTGAGGCCGCTTTTTGCGCCCAGATCAATGATATTACCGGCGATGGCGAAGTGCGCGGCGCTGCTCAGCGGATCGTCCGACTGCTCGACGTCCTTGCGCAGCGCGGGCAGCAGGTGCAGGGCGAGTTCGTTGTGGGCGCGTTTCTGTTGTATGTAGGGGTCGGCGATGCCGGTTTCCTCGCGCAGGCGACGGTGGATTTTCTGGGCCAGTACGGGCGGGGACTCCGCCCAGTCGGCGACAGCCAGATCGCGGAGAAGGTCGCGCACCGCCTGTTCGTGAAAGGCGGGGTCGTCCGACACCTGACGGCTCGCATCGAGCGTCTGGCGGACAAAGCAGGCAATACAGTCGATTGAGGTGTTCATAGGCCGTTCAGGGTTTCAGGTTCGGAGTTCGGACGGGTAGCTGCGCTTTCCGCGCACGTGCGCGTCGTTTTCGGTGACGTCTTCGTGCCAGCCGTTGCGGTCGGTATGTTCGCTGTGAATCACGCCGATGGGGCTATAGGTAATGTCGGGTTTCATATGCTTTGATCCTGAAAAGAATATCCGTTCCGCCGCAGCGGAATTTATACCCAGTGTCCTTCGACATCGGCCCCGTCGGCCGCCGCCAGTTTTCCGGCCTTATAGAGATCCAGGGCTTCGCCGACGGTGGCGGCGGAGCAGGGATACACTGCAATGTTCGATGCGCTCAGCACCCGGAAGGCTTTGGGGCCGCAGTGGCCGCTGATCACCGCTTCGGCGCCGGTCGCGGCGACGTTCTGGGCGGTCTGAATTCCGGCTCCCTGCGGAGCGTTCAGGTTTTGGGAGTTGTCGGCGGATTCAATTGTTCCGGAGTCGGTGTCGAAAACAAGAAATCCGGCGGCCCGGCCGAAGCGCGTATCGAGCGGGGCGTTCAGGTCTGTTCCCGATGTGGTTACTGCGATTTTCATGTGCGGTTCCTGTTTAAAACGGTTTTCCGCGCCGGAGCAGCCGATTCGCTGTGCGCAGCGGCTCCGGCGGGATGTGTAGTGGATCGTCCGTTGCCGACGGTCAGTCCTGACCTTCAAGCGTATCGATCTGTTGTTGGATCGCGGTCTGCTGTGCTTTGAGTGCGGCGACCTGATCTTCTTTGCTCATGGGTCGGGGTGCGGGTGCCTGCGGCGCGGGTTCCCGTCCGGCAAAAAACCGGTTGCGAAATCCAAACCCCATTCCGCGGCCAAAGCCGCCGCCCGATGCAAAACCAGGTTGATTGAATCCGGCGCAGAAGCCTGCGCCCCGTCCGGTCATCGGGCCTGCGCCCATGGGTCCTGTTCCATTTCCTGCCGGCATTGTCTGCCTCCTTTTTGTTTTGGAAGAATGGATTGATGGAGTTTTGGATTGTTGATTTCCATCTTTTCACGCCATCAGTCATTCTTCCTTTTTCCGTTAAAATTTTTTTCCGCAGCGTCCATGTCCTCGCCGCCGTCCGCAGCGCCCGGGCCGCGCACGGCGATTTTCGGGTGAAATCGGGCAGCACGATTCGAGCTGTATGGTCTTTCCTTCAATGAGCGCTTCAGCGATTTTACTGCGGGCGCGTTTCAGAATATTTCCCAGTGTCTGGCGCGACACGCCCATCTGTTCGGCGGCCTGTTCCTGATACAACCCCTCGAGGTCAGTCAGGCGAATCGCCTCCAGTTCGTCTTTGGCCAGTGCAACGGTTTCGAGCATCCGCAGAGGGATGCCCTGCGGCTTAAAATGCGTCGCGTTCAGACAGTATTCGACCTGTCGCTGTATTTCCGGTCTGGGCATGGTCTGTTTGTAGCATATGCCAATAACAATGCAACCCTGTTTTTCCCAATTGTCGGAAAAATCCGCAAGCCGCCGACTTGTCCGCAACGGACGGGCCGCGATTTCCAACCCTTGGAAAAATGCATGGAGCGCATTTTTTTATACCCGGATTGACTCCGGCGGGTGTACAATTTCCGGATGATCACGGACAATATTGTGCGGTGTTGCGCGTTATCCGTATGGTCATTCAGGAGATACGGTATGAGGCGGACGGGTCGGTTGGTTTTTCTGCTGCTGGCGGCGGCGTTTTGTGTTTCTGCAAAAACAGTTCCGCAAAACCGCGTCGACGGTCCGGTTTTCGCCCGGCTGGACGCGGACGGATTTTCGCCGTCGCCCCTGTGCACGGACGAGGTGTTTATTCGTCGCGCCTTTCTGGATGTGACCGGCACGCTCCCCGAACCGCAGCAGGTGCGCGATTTTCTGCAGAGCGAGGATCGGGATAAGCGCGAACAGCTGATTGATTTTCTTCTCGAAACGCCGGAGTTTTCCGACTACGCCGCGCTGCACTGGTGCGACCGCCTGCGTGTAAAGGCCGAGTTCCCCGCCAACCTGTGGCCCAATGCCGTGCAGGCTTATCACCGCTGGATTCGCGACGCCTTCCGAAATCACATGCCCTACGACGAGTTTGTGCGCGCCCTGCTGACGGGCAGCGGAAGTAATTTCCGCGACGCACCTGCCAATTTTTACCGCCCGTTTCAGGAGCGCACGCCGCGCCGCTTCCTCGAAAACGTCATTCTGCTTTTTGCCGGAATGCGTCTGGAACACAGCGGCTGGAACGAAGAGGAGCTGCTGGGAATGCAGGCCTTCTTCTCCAAAATCGGATTTAAAGGAACCGCCGAGTGGAAAGAGGAAGTGGTGTTTTTTGACCCGCAAAAGCAATTCCTGCATCCGGAAACCGGCGAGCCGGTCGTGCCGGCGCTGCCCGGCAACGGGCCGGTGGACCTCGGGCGGTTCGATGATCCGCGCGCAGCTTTTGCCGACTGGCTGACCGCGCCGGATAACCCGTGGTTTGCGCGCAACGCGGTCAACCGCATCTGGTACCGGCTGCTGGGGCGCGGCATCGTTCACGAAGTGGATGATGTGCGCGCCGACAATCCGCCGTGGAGCGGGGAGCTGCTCGATTGTCTCGCCGGGGAGCTGGTGGACAGCGGCTACGATATCCGCCACATCTACCGGCTGATTCTGAATTCAGCCACCTATCAGCTTTCGTCGGTCCCAACCCCCGGAAACCGTGCGGATGAAACCGGCTTTTCCCGCTATCGCGTCCGCCGGCTGGATGCCGAGGTGCTGATTGATGCGATCTGCCGCATCACCGGCACGGCGGAGGACTATTCCAGCGCCATTCCGGAACCCTTCACCTTTATTCCCGGGGATGTGCGGTCGATCCAGCTGGCGGACGGAAGCATCAAGTCGTCGTTTCTGGAACTGTTCGGGCGGCCGGGACGGGATACGCCCTATGCATCGGACCGCAACAATGATCTGAGCACGTTTCAGGCCCTGCATCTGCTCAATTCCAGCCACATTCTTGATAAAATCAGCAGCAGCAGCCGGTTGCGCCGGTTCACTTATCGCTACCGGGATCTGCCGGATCGGATTGAGCAGCTTTATCTCGATATTCTTTCGCGCCCGCCGACGGATTATGAAGAGGCCGTTGCGCGCGATTACTTCCGACACTCCGGTCTGGATGAAACAGCGGCCGCGGCCGATCTGGCCTGGGCGCTGATGAACAGCGCAGAGTTTATTTTGAAACATTAAGGGGATCGTTATGAAGGCTTCGATTCTACAGCAACCGTTGACGCGCCGCCGCGCGCTGCAGCTCGGCATGTTCAGTGCCGCCGGACTCATGCTTTCGGACTGGTTCGCCCTCAAGGCCGCCGGAGCGATCCATCCCTTAAAAGCCAGGGCCAAATCCGTGATCCAGATCTGGCTGTGGGGCGGGCCGAGCCATTTGGACACCTTCGATCCCAAACCGGATGCCGGCTCTGATTACTGCGGAAAATACACCCGCCCGGTCGCTACGAACGTGGACGGTGTGCAGATCGGTCAGGCCCTGCCGAAACTGGCGGCAATGGCGGATAAATATTCGCTGCTGCGCGGCATGACCCACGGCGTGAACGGCCATGAAACCGCCTCGTATCTGGTGATGAGCGGCACCAAGCCGGTGGAGGGCGTGGTCAACCCCTCTGTCGGCGCGGTGGTTTCCCTCAAAAAGGGATACGATGCCGGCTATACAGGGTTGATTCCGCCTTACGTTACACTCACCCGGCCGCAGGGCCGCTTTTCCGAAGCCGGTTTTCTGGGTGATAAATACAAGCCGTTTTCCACCGGCGGCGATCCGACCAAAGTTCCCTTCGCCGTCGAAGGGATTGTCGCCAAAGGCATCAGCGAAGAGCGGCAGAAGGGGCGGCGGGCACTGCTTAACCGCATCGACAGCCTGGCGCGAACGCTGGAGGGCAGCCCGATCATTGAGCAGATGGGAAAAAACCGTCAGGAGGCCTATTCCCTGATTCTCGGCGAAGCGAAAAAAGCCTTTGATGTGACCACCGAAAGTGATGAGCTGCGCAATGAGTACGGGCGCAACAGCATGCTGGGGCAGTCCTGTCTGATCGCCCGTAAACTGGTGGAGGAGGGCGTCCCGTTCGTCACCATCAATTCTCCGAAATGGGACACGCATAAGAAGCATTTTGAGTCCATGCAGAGTATGCTGCCCGATCTGGATCGCTCCCTGTCCACGCTGCTGACCGACCTTGATCAGCGCGGCCTGCTCGACAGCACCATTGTCTGGGTCGGCGGCGAGTTCGGGCGCACCCCGAAGATCGACTGGGAGGCCCCCTGGAACGGCGGGCGAGGCCACTACGGCAAAGCCTTTACCCATCTGGTGGCCGGCGGCGGGTTCCGCGGCGGCCAGGTGGTCGGCGCGACCGACGGACGCGGAGAGAATGTGATCGAGCGCACGATCTACCCGTGGGATCTCACTGCCAGCATATACGAACTGCTCGGTATTGACCCTGCCGGAACGCTTCCGCACCCCGAGGGGAAACGGGCGCATGTCTCGCCGCTGGCGGCGGGCGGCATCGAAACAGGCGGCATTCTTCAGGAGATTATGTAAGGGGAATGGAAGGCTGGATTTTTGGAGTACTGGACTCATGAAAAAGAAACTGTTTCCGTCCGTTCTGTTGTTCGTTCTGCCTGTCGTTGTCTTGGCGGAGGTTCCGCCGCACATCGGCTATGTCTATCCGGCCGGCGCGCGGCCCGGCGAGAGCGTCACCATCCAAATCGGCGGGCAGTATATTAAACAGTTCGATCACGTCGCGCTCACATCCGGCTCACTCGAAGGCGAACTGCTGGAGTACAGCTATGAGGTGGATCGCAGGCAGGCCGGGCGCGCCCGGCGCCTGACCGAACGAATCAAAGCGGCCATGGAAGAAGAGGAGGATGACACGACGCGGGAACAGATGCAGTTTCAGATGGATCAGCTGGCCGGTGAAATGCAGATGGCAAAAATGATGCGTCAGGAGCAGCGCAAAAACCCGGAGCTGGCAAAGAAAAAACAGTTTAACCCCCAATTGGCCGAACAGCTCGAGGTTCGGTTGACACTCCCCGCCGATCTGCCCCCCGGCACCACTGAACTCCGGCTTATCGCCACCAACGGCATTTCCAACCCGCTGATTTTTGATATCGGCGGTACTTTAAACGAAGTGCTCGAAACCGAGCCGAACAGCACGCTTGAGGAGGCAAATGCATTGGATACTTTCCCGCTGGTGCTCAACGGGCAGATGATGCCCGGCGACGTGGACTGCTTCCGTTTCCACGCCGAAGAAGGGCAGACGCTGGTCTTCCGGGTGCACGCCCGCTCGCTGGTTCCCTATCTGGCCGACGCCGTCCCCGGCTGGTTTCAGGCGGTGCTGACTCTCTATGACGGGCAGGGCCGTGAGCTCGCCTGTCGCGACGACTATCGCTTCGATCCCGACCCGGTTCTCATCTTCGATGTGCCTGAAACCGGAAGCTATCTGCTTCGCCTGAACGACTCTATCTACCGCGGTCGCCGCGATTTCGTGTACCGCATTGAAATGGGCGAACTGCCCTTTATTGAAAGCATCTTTCCGCTCGGCGGGCCGGACGATCAGGAAACCACAGTCGTCATCGAAGGGGTCAATCTTCCCCGTACCCGTAAAGTGATGGGTCCCGCCCGACACGCCGACGTTGCTGAAATCCGTCTGGAATCCAACGGCTTGTTTTCCAATACCCGGGTTTTTCAGTTCGATGAACTGCCCGAACAGCGCGAGGCTGAACCCAACAGCCGTCCCGGCGAGGCTCAGGCGGTTGCCGCGCCGGTCATTATCAACGGGCAGATCGGGACTCCCGGCGATGTCGACTGTTTTTCCTTCGAAGGTCGTGAAGGCGACGAACTGTCCCTCGAAATCATGGCCCGCCGCCTCGGTTCGCCTCTGGATGCGCGGTTGATCCTGCTCGGGCCGGATGGAAACATCGTCACGGTCGGCGATGATCTCCCCGACCGCTCCTACGGGTTGGTTACCCATCACGCCGACGCCTGCATGGTCACGGAGCTGCCCGCCACCGGGCGCTACACGGTCCGCATGGACGACCTGCAGGTCAAGGGCGGCGCGGCCTATGCCTACCGTTTGCGAATCGGTCCCGTTCGGCCGGACTTCTGCCTTCGTATTACACCGGCCGGCCTGCGGCTTCCGCGCGACGGATCGGCGGTCGCCACCGTGCACGCCGTCCGTAAAAACGGCTTTGACGGGCCGATCGAACTTGAACTCGTTGATGCCCCCGAAGGCATCGAAATGGAAACCGCCGTCATTCCCGCCGGAGAGAACACGGCAGCCGTCAATCTGCTGGCCGATGACGATCTGGAATTCGACACCTGCACCCTTCAAATCGAAGGGGAGGGGCGCGACGGTCTGTACCGCATCACCCGTCGCGCCGTCGCGGCCGAAGACCAGATGCAGGCGTTTCTCTGGAGGCATCTGGTTCCGGCGGACGAACTCATGGTGCTCATCACCGATCCGGAGCCGGTCGCGGTGACGCTCGATCTGCCGCGCGGCGGAATCGTCGAGGCGCATCCGGGGTCGGAGATTTCATTTCCCGCTGATATTTCCTATCACGGCGATGAAAAAGGCATTATCCGTCTGGCCCTCTCCGAGCCGCCCGAATGGCTCACGCTGAATACCAAAGGGATCGGAGGGCCGCGTGCGCAGGACATTAAATTTTCCATCAGCTCCAATGCGGAGGTCGGCGATGTGGCCACGCTGCTTCTCACCGGAATGTTCCGCAGAAAAATTCCCGAAGAGGATCCCCGCTATAATCCGGTTCTCAAATGGACAAACGTAAAGACCGTGGAGTTTCCCATCGCCGCCGTGCCCGTGAAAATTGTTGATTAAGAAAGGAATCCCGTGCCTGCAACCATCACCAAAACGGCAACCGATGTGGATGTCGCCACTCTGTCACTGCCAACCCATGCCGAGCACTGCTTCAGCGTGCAATCCGGCGAAAACGGCTCCGGCCTGCTCCGGGCGGAGGCACAGCGCCACCAGGCCGCGCTGCTGAGCCAGTTTGTTTTTGCGGGCAATCAGCACTATGCCGGATATGCCGCCGAGGCGGACAATGCCGACTGGCCCGTCGTCTGGCTTCAGGGCGATGCCTGCACCGACGGCAACTTCTATTCCATGCAGGCCGTTGCCGTATCGGGAATCGACCTCACCCCCGTCGTTCTTGACGGGCGCAGCATGGGCTTTGTCTATCAGGACGCATACGCCCGCTGCTGTCGTCTGCGCGGGCTCGTTCCGCGGGATCTCAGCGCCTCCCGCGCCGATCAGGCCCGGGATGTCTTTGAACACGCGCGGCAGGCGCTCGAAGCCAACGGCTTTGCCTTTACCGACACCGTCCGCACATGGATCTACCTCGACCGCCTTCTCGAATGGTACGACGAGTTCAACGCCGTGCGGACCGCCTTTTTCCATGAAAACGGTGTCTTTGACCAACGGGTTCCCGCCAGTACCGGCATCGGCGCCGGCAATCCGCACGGCGGTGCCATGATGATGGACGTACTCGCCATGCAGCCGCTCAGCGATGATCTGAGCATTCAGGCCGTTGACTCGCCGCTTCAAAACCCCGCGCTCGACTACAAGAGTTCTTTTTCCCGCGCCGTCGAACTGGCATACCCCACGCATAAAAACCTGCTCATCTCCGGAACCGCCAGCATTGATCCCGCCGGGAAAACCGTCCACCTCGATGACCCCGAAAAACAAATCCGTCTCACCATGGACGTCGTCCACGCCATCTTAACATCGCGCGGTATGGACTGGAACGATCTCTTCCGCGGCATCGCCTACTTCAAAGACATGGCCTGTCTTCCCATCTATCAAACCGTAACGGCCGAACTTGGAATCCCCCGTTTCCCGCTCGCCGTCTCTCACGCGGACGTTTGCCGCCACGATCTCCTCTTCGAAATCGAAGTCGATGCCGTGAAGATCGTGTAGCCAATCAAGTTGACGTTGAGTTAAAGGAAAACCCGATGCACCCAAATCGGGTCCGGAGGCCTTCACTGTCGACTCTGCGTTTTTCTTTTGCGCCTTTGCGTTCCTTTGCGTTTAAATCAATTCACTCGCCCCAGCCAGAGCCGCTTCAAGCGCATCGGGATTTTTGCCGCCGGCCTGGGCGCGGTCGGGTTTCCCGCCGCCGCCGCCGCCGCACTGCTTGGCAATCGCGCCGATGATTTTTCCGGCGTGTTTGCCTTCTTTAACGAGGTCGGGCGTGACGGCACACACCAGCGCGACTTTGCCGTCGGAGACGCCGCCGAGGATGGCGACGGTGCTTTCAAGCTTGGGTTGCAGGGCGTCCATCACGGCGCTTAAGAACTGCGCATCCGCTTCGCCCAAGTTTTCGATGAGTAAACCATCCTGCACTTTACCTAAGAGTTCTTCGGCGATGGCCGGAGCTCGCGCCTGCATTTCGGCCTGCCGCGCTTTGGCTTCCGCTTTTTTGGCTTCGAGCTCTTTGGCTTTGGCCTCGGCTTCGGCAGCGGCCTTTTTTTGCTCTTCAATGAATTTTTCCGCGTATTCGCCGCAGGCGGCTTCGATGCGGCGGATGCCGGCGGCGATCGAACTTTCGCTCATCAGCTTAAAGGATTTCAGCTCGGAAGTGTTGGACACGTGACATCCGCCGCACAGCTCCATGGAGAAGCCGTCGAAATCGTCTTTGCTGCCGCCGATCTGCAGGACGCGGACGGTGTCGCCGTATTTTTCGCCGAAGAACTGCTGAATTTCCGGGTGCTTCTGCACGTCGGTGAACGGCACTTCTTTCACGTACACGGGCAGGGCGGCATCAATCTTTTCATTCACCAGGGCTTCGATTTTCTGAATCTGTTCGTCCGAAAGTTTTTCGGGATTGTTGAAGTCGAAGCGCATGCGGTCATCAGCGACGAGCGATCCGCGCTGGCGGGAGTCTTCGCTGACGACCTTGTGCAGTGCCCAGTGGAACAGATGGGTCGCGGTGTGGTGACGCTGAATGTCGGCGCGGCGTTCTTTGTCGACAGAAACCGTGACGCCTTCGCCCGGCTCCGGCGCGCGGCCTTCGATGAGCTTTGCAACGTG
>CAZITJ010000017.1:0-8863 GCA_964542135.1 uncultured Verrucomicrobiota bacterium | reverse complement strand
GACGCCCTCGTCTGCCGAATCGCAGGCGGGGGCGCCTGCGCCACTGAGGGAAGAGACAATGGACTCAAACAGGTCGATTCCTTTGTCGAGGGTGCGGTTGAAGGAGTCTTCTTCGGCTTTGAGCGTTTGCGTTATGCGGTCGCGGTGGGTACGCAGCTCGGGGAAGGCGTCGCCGAAGCTTTCAGCGATGGTGTCGGTGAGTTTATAGAAGAAGGGTTCTCTGAAGCCGAGGGTACGGCCGGTGCGCACGGCGCGGCGCAGGATGCGGCGCAGGACGTAGCCGCGGCCTTCGTTGGACGGGATGATGCCGTCGGCGATGGAGAAGGCGAGGCAGCGGATGTGGTCGGCGATGACGCGGAAGGCGATATCAATGGAGGCCTGAGGCTTTAGGCTTGAGGCGTTCGGGTCGGCGAGGCTGGACGTGTAGGTGCATCCGCTCATTTTTTCCAGGGTTTGGAAAATGGGGGAGAAGACGTCGGTTTCGTAGTTGGAGATGACGCCGGAGAAGTCGGTGAAGTTTTGTGTGCACTGGATAATCGAGCAAACGCGCTCGAAGCCCATGCCGGTGTCGACGTGCCGGGCGGGCAGGGGCGAAAAACCGCCTTTGCCGTCGGCGTTGAACTGGATGAAGACGAGGTTCCAGATTTCGATGCAGGCAGGGTCGTCGGCATTGACGAGGTTGGCGCCGCAGTTGCCTTCGGGCGTGAGATCGACATGCAGTTCGGAGCAGGGGCCGCAGGGGCCGGTGTCGCCCATCATCCAGAAGTTGTCTTTGCGGCTGCCGGGCACGATGCGCTCTTCGGGAAGGTAACGCAGCCACAGCTCCTTGGCCTTGAGGTCGGCTTCGGAGAGGTCGTCGCCGCCGAAGTAGGTGGCGTAGAGGCGCTCTTCAGGGAAGCCCCATACGTTGGTGAGCAGCTCCCACGCCCAGTCGATGGCTTCTTTTTTGAAGTAGTCGCCGAAGGACCAGTTGCCGAGCATTTCGAAGAAAGTGTGGTGGTAGGTGTCGGCACCGACATCTTCGAGGTCGTTGTGCTTGCCGCCGGCGCGAATGCATTTCTGGGTGTCGGCGGCTCGGCCGGGTTCATAGGGGCAGTTGGCCTGCCCGAGAAAGATCGGCACAAACTGGTTCATGCCCGCGTTGGTGAAGAGCAGGTTGGGCGCGTCGGGCAGCAGGCTGGCGGAGGGCACAACGGTGTGCTGCTTCGATGCAAAGAAATCGAGAAACGACTGGCGGATTTCAGATGAGGTCATAGTTACCGTTCTCAGTTCAGAGTTCTACGTTCACAGTTTGAGAGTTGGGGAATCTAGCATGTTCGGGTTTGAATTCACGGATTTTTTATGACGATCGGTACGGCTGTCAATCGTTACCCGGTGTTCAGGGCAGATTGATAAAGCGCCATTCCGGCTGATCCAGTGTGCCTTCCAGCTTGAATTCAAGGAGGCGGAAAAGCGGTGAGGTGCCTTTCTGCAGGATATCGGCAGCCCACAGGTACACCTGATGCCAGCCTTTGTCTGCGTCGGTCTGTGTGAGGGGTTCAACCCGGACAACAAAATCGAGTCCGTTGTCCGGGGACCAGGATCCGTTGCCGCGGGCACTGAGAAGCGGGCCGCTCAGCAGGGCGCTGTCGCTGTGAACGGCTCCGTTTTTCAGGGTGTAGTCTGCGGTGAACGTGTTCAGGGAGAAAAAGTTAAAGGCGGGAAAGGATATGCGCATCAGGCGCGAAAATCCGCCGAAGAGCGGCACATCGGCCAGCCGTCCCTCCCGGATGGCGGCGTGGCCGCCGCCGGTCACGGAGGCCCAGAAGCCGTCGACGGCATCGGCGCGGCAGGCCAGCGAGCCGGAAAGGCGCCCCTGCGCCTGTTTCTGACTGGTTTTATCTGCCGGCAGCAGGCGGGCGATATCGAGACGTTTAAACCGGCTGTCCATGCGGTAGGGCGATGTTCCATCTTCATCGAACAGATCGAAGCGTGCCGATCCGGTTGCGGTGCCGCCGAATAGTTCAACAAACGCATTGAGCACATCGAGCCGGGTTCCGTCTCCGAGCAGCCGTGCGCGCAAGCGGTCGGTTTGGATGCGGTCGAACCCGATGTTCTGTCCCTGGAAATTGATATCAAAGCTGTGATTGGTTTTGGAGTGATAATCGAACTGTCCGCTGCCGGCGGCGCGGAGCGGGCCGTCAAAACGAAACCGCTCGAAGACGGTTTTTTTGTCGGGAAGAAGTGCGTGTGTGATATCGAGCGGTGAAAACGTATTGGTGGCATTGAAGAAGGCGAGGTCGCGAACGAAGTCGATCTGCATCTGTCCTTCAAAGCGGCGGGTGTTGCGCTGCACGCGGAGCGGGTGAAGCGTCAGCACCCGGTTGGTATAATACATTGTGGTTTCAAGGGTTCCGATCGGGGTTTGTCCGCAGCGGAAAGATTCCGCGGAAACGGTTCCGCGGAAGTTCAGGTTGGCTCCGGCGCAGGGCTGTGAAAGGGTCAGTTGAATGCGCGGCGGCTGGTTGGTGAATTCGAGCCGGTTGAGGAAGCGCCGCAGTGCGTCGCTGCCCAGGGCGCCTGCCGGACGCGGATCGCAGCGGGCCTGAATGTTGGCGGTCCAGGCGCGGTTGGTGAGGTTCAGGTGCAGGCGGCCTTCAAGCGGTCCGCTGTCAAGGCGGGCCTGCAGGTTGGAGATGGCCAGGCGGTCGCCGGAGCGCGTGAGCCGGCAGGACAGCGGGTCGATGTGCAGATTGTTGTGCTGCAGCCGGACCTGCCGGATCCGGGCGGTCAGGTTTTGTAGAAGCTGATCCGGTGCGGCGGGACCGAGTTCGGCGGAAAACCGGAGCGGACCGGAGAATTGCAGTCCGGCCCGGTCGATGTCTGTGCGCATTGATTCCGGTAGAAGGGCAGCGGTTTCGTCGGCGGACAGGGTGTTTTCAATTTCGAGACGGGTCAGCCGGCTGCTCCAGCGGTACGAGCCCCGGACGCGGAGCTGAGCGTTGCTGCGGCCTGTCAGCGTGAAGGGGTCCACCCGCAGGATTCCGTTTTGTGTGGACACAGCGGCTTCAAGCGCGGGGAAGACCTGTTTGTTCCAGACGAGGCCGCCGGCGTCGGCCCGGCCGGTGATGCGGTTGTTCTCGGGGCGGTCTGTGTCGAGCGCGACATCGAGATGCAGGGTCGGCGGCTGTTCAAAGCGGAGGGTGTTCAGGAAGCGGGCGGCGTTCGCGGCGTACGGTCCGATACGGCTGATGAGCGGACGCTGTTTTTCTTTGGAAAAGGTGAAGGTTCCGCGGGTATAAACACGCAGGTTGTCCCAGTGAATTTCGGCGCGGTGCAGTCGGACGTGCTGCGGTCCGGCGGTCAGGGCGGCGCGGATTTTATTCACGGTCTGAAAGGGGTGTTCGGGGGGCAGTGCATTGTCCCAGGCACGTCCGAGCGAGAGATCGAGGTTGCGGGCGAACAGACGGATCTGCCACTCGGTTTCATCCAGCTGCCGCCACTGTTCCGGCCAAAGGAAGAGGTACAGTTTTCCGGTTCGGAACCGTGGGTTCAGATCGTCGGGTGAGCGGCTGTAGAGCCGGGCATTTTTCAGCACCCAGCCGCGATGGAGGGAGAGGCGCACGGAATCAAACTTCAACGGAATGCCGGCGGCATTGATTTTTTTCTCCAGGCGGGCTGTCAGCGAATCGGGCAGCCCGGCGACCAGCAGCGAAAACAGAACCAGCAGAATGGACAGCAGCGCCGTGAAGAAGAGCAGGCGCAGAATACGGCGCGTCATCCATTTGATTCGATCGGCGCGCTGAGGAGGGAGGGGGGTCATTCGGTCGCGGCGGGTTGCGTAAGTGTACGGGTGAGCGTATGGACGGTTTGAGTCGGAAGCACAAAAATGCTGCCGCGGCCGCGGATGGACGCATACCGTCCGCCGCCGGTTTCATGCCCGAGCAGCAGGACACGTCCGACGGTATTGGTATCGATGAGTCGGACGGTGATTTCAGCGTGAGGCTGATCCAAACCGTAGGCTGCCGTGGATTCCGGGCGATACGCAACATAGCGTTCGGTGCGCAGGTCGTTGAGCGCCCACATCAGGTTGGACAGGGCTTCGGCATTCACTGTCTGATCGCCCGCTGAAAAAGAACCGTCGCTGTTTTTTTCAACGCGCTGGCGGTGATCGCCGGTTTGGATATCGATTGCGCGGATTTGCGCGGGATTGAGGGTCAGCACCAGCCGGTCACGGAAAAAGAGCGGGTCGGCAAGGTCGTCGTGCAGGAGGGATGCCGGTACGGTGTAGAGTGCCGGTTCGTCATTGCGCCGCACGATCCGGCGGTTGTCATCGTCCGGGCTTGTGATTGCGAGCCGGCAGGTGCGTTCGTCCGCTGTCAGTTCAATCTGCCAGGGGGCGGACGCCGCCCGGGCGGTTTGTCCGGTTGTCGGCGAATCGATAAACGTTTCGATTCCGGTGTCCGTGAAGGACTGAAGCAGATGGGTGACCCGGTCGGGATCGGCGGGCCAGCGTGCAGGGCGCAGGATTTTCCACTGCCGGTTGGTGCGCACGAGTTCAACGGACTGTTCTCCCCGGCGCAGCGTGAATGTATCGATTGAGTCGGCGGGGAACGGAACCAGCCGCCGGCTGCGAAGCCGGGCGGCTTCCCGGCGCAGCGGTTCTGCCTGGGCGGCCGGGAGGGTGAAGACGGTATCGCGCGCCGCCTGTTTGGCGTAGAGCTGGTCGGGGCGATCCGGCACGGGAGTGCCGATCAGGAGGGTTTGAGTCTGTTCTCCGCGGTAGAACAGGGTGAGTTCGATGGGGGGGGATTCGAGGCCGTACACGGTCAGGTCGCTTTTTTCGTCTGTGATAAATTCGGCGATGCGTCCGGTGAAGATTTCTTCGAGCAGCACGTTGACGGCCTGTCGGTCGGCGGGGCCGCTGACGGGCTGCTGAATCTGCCAGGAGCTGTTTTCCGGCCGGCGCAGCTGCAGAAACCCTTCGGGGCGCCGCAGGTCGATTCCGCGCACGGCGGCGGGTTCGTCTGCGAACAGGGTGCGGGCGCGAATCCAGGCGGGATCTTCGGGGATCATGTTCAGCAGGGCCTGCGGTGCGGCGATGATGGCGCCGCTCTCTGCGGACTGCACATACAGGGAGTCACCGAGCGGGGCATCGCGCCCGATGTACCAGGTGAAGGTTCCCCGGCTGTTTTTGAAGGTGATGCGTGCGCGCGGGTTGTCGAACCCGTAATCGGCCGGGGACAGTCCGCGCTCGGCGAGGGTTTCGGGAGGGATTTGTTCGCCGCGCTCAACGCCGGCCATGCCGGCGATCATCTTGCGAACGACCGCTTCATCGACGGGGGCATCGGCGGGGTGGGTGAGCCGCCATTTGCCGCCGGTGCGTGTGCATTCGATTTCGACCCCGTTTCGTTGGAGCCGAATCTGTTCGATGGTGTCGGGATACACGGCGAACACGGTGCGTTGTCTTCGCTGCTGCTGCCAGGAGGTTTCGCTGCTGCGCTCAAAAAAGAAAATAAAGGCGCCGAGCAGCAGGGCGGCGATCAGCAGCATCCAGTTGACGGGGTGGCGTTTCATGGCTTATTTCCTTCGGCGGAGCCAGAGGAGTCCGCCGATCAGCGCGGCGGCGGCCGGCACAGCGGCGACGGTGCTCCAGAACAGAATGCGAATCTGGTCGCGGGTCAGTTTTAAGCGGGTGTCGGAGGGCTCCTTCGGGGGGATGGCCATCAGCTCTTCGCGGTCGAGCAGCCAGTTCAGGGCGCTCATGAACAGGCTGATGTCTCCGCCGGTGAGTCCGGCATTGGAAACGAACCCTGAATCGCCGAACACGACCATGCGGGCGGGGCGAATCTGCAGATCGAGCCGGCCGGCCGGATTGCCTTTCTCCACGGCAACGGCCATGGAGACCGGGCCGGGCAGGTCATCGGTTCCCCGGTCATAGCGGGCGGGGATCTGGTCGAGCTGCGTTTCCGACCAGCTGCTGTCCGAGGACAGCGCGAGCGGGGTGATCTGCGGGCGGTCGGCGGCGGCGATCGCCGGATCGGCATAATCGGGTTCGACGGATCGCGGCCGGTGAAAAATGGCGGCGGTGGTATCGAGATTTTCGGTGACCGGATGAGAGGTATAGGCGGCAACAAACACTTCGCTGCCGGCCAGTGTGCGCGCGGGATCCATGACCACATCGCTGCGCAGGCGCACGCCCCAGTCGAGCAGGAGGTCTTCAAGGCCGGCGGAGCGTCCGGCATCGGAGAGGACCAGCAGCCGGCCGCTGCGCCGGAGCCAGTCGCGCAGAATATTGATTTCGGGGCGTGACATCGGCTGCGAGGCGCCGGCAATGACCACAGCATCGCAGTCCTCGGGGATCTGTTTGGCTGTGCTGAGCTGCAGCGGATGAACGTCGGCATTATCGCGTTCAATCTGCCGGGCGATGCCGGAGAAGCCGGTGCGGGCGTCAAAGTTCTCGATATCGCCTTCGCCGTGTCCGCTCAGGAAGTAGACGACGGGAACGGACTGCTGGGTGATGGCGTGGATGGCGGAGGAGAAGGCCTGTTCGCCTTTGAAGGCGGTAATGCGTTCGATGCCGCTGGAGGCGTCGATGGAGGCGATTTCATCGACGCGCACATATTTGCTGCGGCCATTGTTGTCAAACACAACAACATTGGGTTCGGTGACTTCGTATTTGACGGCCAGTTCTTCCGTTTGAGCCAGGTCGCGGTCGGGATCGACCCAGTGGATGCGAAGCTGATTGCAGTGGAAGCGGTATTCACGGAGCAGGTTGTGGATATCTTCGTAGAGCACATTCCCGGGCTGGAAGAAGACGGTGATATCCAGCGGCTGCTCCAGGCTGTCGAGCAGACCGGTGGTTTTGGAGGAGAGTGTATAGCGCTGGGCGGCGCTGATATCATCGCGGTGGTAATGGCGGAAGGAGAGATAGTTGATCATCAGCACAACGGCGGCGGCCAGCAGCAGGGCGCTGCCGGAGCTCAACGAAATCATCAGACGGTGTCGGCGGGTTTTCATGATGTTCAGCTTCTGATTCGGGATTCAGGACGGGCGGGAGGGCTGCGGCGGCCGGGATGTTTCCCGGATCCATTCATCCGGTTTGTCATTCTTTCATTTTTATCGGCGGGTTTCGATGGTTTTGACCGTGGCGAAAAGGAAGAAGGCGGTGGCGCTCAGGTAGAGCACCAGGGAGCGGGTGTCGAATACTCCCCGGGCGGACTCCATCAGGTGCAGTGCCGACGACAGATAGCCGCCGATTTCGCGCACCAGCGGATTTTTGGAGAGGTGGGGTTCGAAGAGTCCGCCGAAAAACAGAATACTCATGATGGAAAAAGAGGAAATGGCGGCGATGATCTGGTTGGAGGTCAGCGCGGAGGCCAGAATGCCCATGGAAATAAACGCCGATGCAATCAGTCCGACGGTGAGATATCCGTTGAATACAGCGGCGAGATCCATCTGGGCAACGGCGGAAGGGGCCAGCAGGTGCAGAACCGCCGGATACAGCAGGGTGGGGGCACACATCAGCAGAAAAAAGAGCAGAACCCCGGCAAATTTGGATGTGACCACGGCCGGATCGCGCACCGGGGCGGTCATCAGGGTCTCGAATGTGCCGCTTTTGCGTTCTTCGGAGAATGTGCGCATGGTCAGAATCGGCACCACAATCAGCATACAGGCCCAGATCACCACCATCAGTCCCTGCATGGAGTGCATCACTTCCAGATTCTCTTTGACCAGCCAGTAGAACCCGCATCCGGTTACCAGCAGGAAAAACATCAGCATCACGTAGGCGATGGGCGATAGAAAAAGGGCCGCCAGTTCCCGTTTCCACAGCGCAAAAAACGTTCTCATGTCTGTTCCTCCGCAGGGGTGCCGTCCCGGACAATCGACACAAAAACATCTTCGAGCGACCGGCTTTCCAGGTGCAGTTCGCGCAGGCCCCATCCGCGGGTCGCGGCGGTTTCAAACACCCGTTCGCGAATGGCCGGATCGGCGGAGTCAATCCGGACCCGCAGCCAGCCGTCGCTGAGCGGTTCGGGTTCGGCGAGATCGACTTCGTTGAGCGCGGCCAGGCCGGCGGAAATGTCTTCGGCTCCGCCGCGCAGTTCGACCGATATCACGGCATCGCCCTCCAGCCGTTTCTGCAGGCTTTGCGGTGAATCGGAGGCGACGATGCGGCCGTTGCTGATAATCAGAATCCGGCGGCAGGACATCTCGACCTCGGGCAGGATATGGGTGGAAAGCAGCAGGGTGTGGCGTTCGGCCAGCCGGCGGATCAGGTCGCGCACCTCCCGGATCTGAGCGGGGTCGAGTCCGGCGGTCGGTTCGTCGAGAATCAGCAGGTCGGGCTCATGCAGCAGGCTGTCGGCGAGACCGACGCGCTGGCGGTATCCTTTTGAGAGGTGGCCGATAATGCGGCGCCCGGTGTCGGTGAGGCCGCACTGTTCTTTGACCACGCCGATCCGGCTTTTCATTTGGCGGCGGGGAACTTCTTTGATCTGCGCCCGGAATTTTAAATATTCATCCACCCGCATTTCGGTGTACAGCGGGCAGCTCTCCGGCATATAGCCGATTCGTCTGCGCGCTTCGATCGGATGGTCGAAGACGTCGCACCCGGCGATCTTTACCGTTCCGCGGGTGGGGTGCAGAAACCCGGTCAGCATACGCATGGTCGTGGTTTTTCCTGCACCGTTCGGGCCGAGGAAGCCGACAATTTCCCCTTTTTCGACGCTAAAGGAAACATCGTCCACCGCCCGGCGGCCCGCGAACTGTTTTGTGAGATGGGATACGTTAATCATACAGCAGTATTTCGTTCAGACAATCCGACTATTATGGGATTACAGACCGATCCGTCAAGTCGCACCGGCATCGCACCCGCATCTTT
>CAZITJ010000016.1:0-28407 GCA_964542135.1 uncultured Verrucomicrobiota bacterium | reverse complement strand
CGGTGTACAAGGCGCTGTCACGCTAGCCTGATCTATTCATAAAAATGGGCGAAAAGGAAACTGCGCTACTCGGTGTGTTTGCGCTTCCAGGCCTGCCAGGTATCGGTATCGACCCGGCGGTATTTGGTCATGCCGTAGGGAAAGGCGTGCAGGCTGAAATTCTTCAGCCAGTGATGAATCACGGCGAAATCGACGGGCTGATACATGAAGATCCAGGGGCAGTCTTCGATGACGATATCGGCCATCCGCTCGCACAGCCGGTTTTTCTGCGGGCCGGGCTGCAGGACGCGGAGCTGCTCATAGAGCCGGTCGAAGTCCGGGTTGACGTAGTTGGCGTGATTGGGGCCCGGCGAAACATTTTCGCTGTAGAAGAGCTGCAGGAAGTTTTCGGGGTCGGGATAGTCGGCCACCCAGCCGAGGCTGAAAAGCTGGGCCTGCCGCCGGTCCATTTTATCGAGAAAAGCGGGCCAGTTGTTGTAGCTGGCGTTGAGGACCACGCCGATCTGATCGAACATACCGGCCATGAGATCGACGCGCTGGCGGACCTCGGGAGAGGCTCCGCCGAGTTCGAGCGTCAGTTCGAGCCGCCGCCCTGTTTCCGGGTCAATGCCGTCGGGATAGCCGGCTTCGGCAAGCAGTTTTTCCGCCTTTTCCGGATTGTAGGAATAGGCGGTCGGCTCGGGTTTAAAGCCGGGAAGCGGTTTGGGCAGCGGACCGTACACCGGAGTGATGCGTCCGTTGTAGTATTCAACCAGCAGTTCGGGATTAAACGCGCAGGAAAGCGCCTGGCGCAGCTTTTTGTTCCGCCCGACGACGGGGTCGTCCATATTGAAGCCGATGTAAAAGAGGTCAAGGGTCGGGCCGGTCAGCAGATCGATCTGCTGCTTTTTGAGATCGGCGACCAAATCGCGGCCGGGGGTAATGACGGCGTCCCAGTTGTCGCGCGAGATGCCGCTGAAGCTGAACTGTCCGGCCAGAAACATCATCCAGGTGGTGGCACCGTCGTCGACAACAAACTGGACGATGCGGTCGATAAACGGAACCGGTTTCCCGGCGTCGGCGAGCAGGCCGGCGGCGCGCGCTTCGGCGCTGCCGCCTGACGGATAGGTTTCGACGCGCCCGGTCTCGGCCCATTTGGGATTGCGCACAAATTCGATGCGGTAGTTGCGCGTCCATTTTTCGAGCACATAGGGACCGGTCCCGACCGGGTGGTTGACAAATTCGTCGCCGTAAAACTCGACGGCCTCGCGCGGCACGGCATAGGCATAGTGCATGGCCAGAATCCACAGAAGCTGCGGATAGGGTTCTTTCAGACGAATCTGAAAGGTGTAGCGATCCAGTGCCTGCAGACCGGACACGGGGGCATCGTAGTCGGTCGGCGTCTCCCCGCCGGTGGTATCGCGCCATTCGTCGAGCCCCTCGATGCGTCCGTTGAACGCCCAGTAGCCGGAAGAGGCGGTTTTCAGATCGGCCACGCGTTTGATGGAATACACAAAGTCCCCGGCGGTCAGTTCGCGCCCTCTGCCGCCCGGAAAACAGGGGTCGTCCTGAAAGAAAATTCCGGTGCGGAGTTTGAATGTGTAGACCCGTCCGTCGTCAGTAATCTGCGGCATGGACTCTGCGAGAAGCGGTTCAACGCGATAGGGCCGGTCGAGATAGGCATATTGCAGCAGGCCTTCATAGACCCGGCTGATGACCATTGAGGAGGCGACATCGCCTGATTTAGCGGGATCAAACCCCTGAATCCGTGAGGTCTGCCCGTAGAGAACCTGCTCGCCGGCAAAGCGCTGCGTATCGAGCTTGCCGCGTCCGCAACCGCTCATCAGCAGACCGAGCAGCAGCACGACGGCCCCGCCGCGCAGTGCCGATTCGCTGCTGAAAAGCTGCCGCACCGCGTCCGCTCCCGATTACTCCGCCGGAATGGCCGGAGTGACGGGGGGCTGCACCGGCGCCGCAGGCTGTTCAACCGGAACGGGCTGCTGCGCAGCCGCTCCGTCCATCAGCGATTCGTCGGCGCTGCCGGAGAACAGCATGCCGAGAATCAGCGTATTGACCATCCAGACGATGCCGATGACCACGGTGGCTTTGGTGAGCACGTTGCCGGTCCCGGCCCCGAAGAGGCTGTCGTTACCGCCGCCGCCGAAGGCCAGTCCCAGCCCGCCGCCTTTTGATTTCTGCAGCAGGATCAGACCGATCAGGGCCAGGCTGCAGGCGGCCTCAAGAATAATGAGCAGTGTGCGAATAATAGCCATGTTTATCTCCTCAGACGTTCGACGTTAGACTCTAGGCTTTCGGAAACGCTCTGCCAAAACAATTTCATGGGCCCAAAACCCAAGGCCTGCGGTCTAAACCTCTCTTTTACATCCCCGCTTTTACGATATCAACAAATGAACGGGCCTCGAGCGCAGCGCCGCCGATCAGGCCGCCGTCGATATCCGGCTGAGCCAGCAGCTCCCCGGCATTGGCGGGTTTCATGCTCCCGCCGTACTGAATGCGCAGTGCGTCAGCGGCGTCCTGTCCGACCATGTCGGCAACAATGCCGCGAATGAATTTATGCACGTCCTGGGCCTGTTCGGCGGTCGCGGTTTTACCGGTACCGATCGCCCAGACGGGCTCATAGGCAATCACAATGCCTTCAAACTGCGCGGCGCTCACCTCCGCGAGGCTGCCGCGCACCTGCGCTTCAACCACCGGCTCGGTTTCACCGGCCTCGCGCTGTTCAAGGGTTTCCCCGACGCAGACGATCGCCCGCAGGCTGTTTCCCAGCGCCTTGTGGACCTTGCGGTTGACGGTCTGATCGGTCTCGCCGTAATACGAACGCCGTTCGCTGTGGCCGAGAATCACGTATTTCACATAAAGCTCGCGCAGCATGGTGTGCGAGATTTCGCCGGTGTAGGCCCCGTCGTCCTGATCACTCATATTCTGAGCGCCCAGTTTAATCTGGGTATCGGTCAGCTCGTCGCTGACCGGTTTGAGCGCGGTGTACGGCGGACAGACAGCCACCTCGACCTCCACGCAATCGGCAAGATCCAGTTTAATGGCTTTGACCAGCGCCTCGGCATCGGCCACCGTTTTATTCATTTTCCAGTTTCCGGCAACAATTGGTTTTCTCATGATCGATTCTCCTGCTTTCCGTTCAAAAAGAGCAGGGAATCTACCGAAACGGACGGGCGGGTGCAACGCTCAATCGCAGGGATTGCGCACCAAACCGCATTGCGCATTGCACGCGGACCGAACTGGTGTATGATGCGGCGAACGCAATGTCCGATCTCGATATGAAACAAATCGCCGTCATCATGCGCGCCAAAGACGAAATGCCCTATGCGCCCGCCGCACTGAAAAGTCTGCGCGAACAGAACCTGAAAGAGGTTGATCTGTGGGCGGTCGATTCCGGATCGACCGACGGCACCCTCGAAACGCTTCAGCGCAATGTACCGCCGAACCGGCTGGTGCAGATCCGCCCGGAGGAATACGTGCCCGGCCGGGTGCTCAACCGCATGATCGAACGCACCGACACCCCGATTCTTGTTCTCCAGAATGCCGACTCCATTTTTCAGAGCCGTGATGCCCTTGAGAAACTGGTCCGGCCTCTCAAAGAAAATCAGGCCGATGCAACCATGTGCGCACAGATCACACGGCCCGATGCGAAGTTTATTGTGACCTACGACTATCTGCGCGCCTACGATCCGGCCAACATCAAAGGCGATAACGCCGACTTTTTCTCCGCCGTGACCTGCGCGTTCAGGCGCGACCTCTGGGAAACCGCCCGTTTTCCGGAACAGGGCTATGCCGAAGACGTGGCCTGGGCCCGGATCTGCCGAAAAAACGGCGCACAGTTCAGACTGGTGACCGATTCGGTCGTCGAACATTCACACAACTACACCCTTCGGGCGCTCTATCGTAAAAAATTCCGGCACGGGGTCACCTTTGCCCGCGAATACGGACGGCGTCCCGATCTGCTGCGGCAAACCGCGGGTCTTTGCAAAGAGTGGACGCGCGACCTGCTCTATACCGTACGCAAGGGCCGCCTCGACACCCTGCCCTACAACATCGCCTATCGGGCAGTGATTCACACCGCACTTTACAGCGGACTGAAAGCAGGCGCCCGTGGGTAAATATTCCGTCAGAGGATCGACGGCGTTTGACGCCGCAATCGATGCGCACATGCATCGGATCGCCGAGGCCCTGTACGCCTCCCGGTTTTCCAGCCATTGGAAAGCACTGGTGCTGCTGGGCGGCTACGGCCGCGGCGAGGGCTCCCCGAAGATCGGGCCGAACGGACGGGAAGAACCGTTCAACGATTACGACCTGATCGTCGTCACCACCTCGCTTCGCCCGGCGCTGCGGCGCGAACTCAAACGCCTCGAAAAGGAGCTGACCGCCGAACTCGGTCTGCCGGTCGATCTGTTTCCCTATCTGAAGCGCCGGCTGCCGCACTGTGAATTTTCGCTGCTCAATTTTGAAATGAAACACGGCCACCGCGTTATTCGCGGCGATCCGCACATCCTCGACGCCATGCCCGACTACCCGCTCGCTCGCCTGCCGCTCTCCGAGGGCACGCGCCTTCTGATGAATCGCGGCAAGCTGCTGCTCGATGTCAAACGGCGCCTGACCCTGGCCGACCCGCCGACCGGCGGGGAGCGCCGCAAACTGCTCAAATTTCTGTTCAAGGCCGATCTCGCCTTCGGCGACTGCGCGCTGCTGATCCGCCGCGCCTACGACATCTCCTGCACCGTCAGAAAAGAACGCATCGGCTCCATCGATCTCAGCGGCCTCGACGAACCCGGCGATCTGGTGGCCGCCTGGCTGCGGGCCGTCGATTTCAAAGAGCGTGTCGACTTCCGCCCGCTGGAAAACGCCAATATTCATCTGCACCTCGCAGCCTCCCTGCGGCGCTTTGAACGGACCTTCCTCTGGTATGAACGGCGCCGGCTGAATCGAACGTTTCGAACCCCGGAAAAATACGCCCGGCGCTTTCCAGACCTTGGAAACGAAGGCCAACCGCTGAAAAATGCCGTGCATAATCTGCGCACCTTCGGCCCGCAGGCTCTGCCGCATCTCCGGACGCATCCGAGGCTGCGCCTCTATGCCGCGCTGCCGCTGCTGCTGACCCGCCAGACCCATCGCTCCGAAACCGCCCGCCTGCTGCTGTCATCCGATGACCGCTTTGAGCCGCTGTGCGACCGGTTTACAGCCCTTCAGCAGAAATTTTCATGAAAAAAAGAAAACTCAGCCTGTTCCTGTTCATCGATGCCTTCGGCCGGGAGGTGTTTCTGCGCCATCCGTTCTTCCTCAGCGATCTGCGGGTGGACGACAAAAAGCTCGACACCATCCTCGGCTATTCCTCCGCCTGCGACCCCTCCATTATTTCCGGCCGCCTGCCGAACGAGCACCGTATGTGGTCGTCCTTCTATTATGACCCCGACGGCTCACCTTTCCAGTGGACCAAGGCGCTGTCCATTCTGCCGGATGCGGTTTTCAGACGGGGCCGGGTGCGGCATTATCTCAGCAAAGCCATCAAAAAAATTCACGGCTTCACCGGCTATTTTCAGCTCTACGGCGTGCCGTTTCAGTATCTGCCGCTCTTTAACTACGCCGAGAAAAAACGCATCTGGGAGCCGGGCGGACTGTTATGCGGAGAAAGCATCTTCGATGAACTGGCCCGGCGGAAGATCCCGCATTATGTGCACGACAGCGGCGTTGCCGACCCCGTTAAACTCGAACGCCTCGCAGAAGACATCCGCACTCAGCGCATCGACTTCGCCTACTGCTCGCTCGGAAAACTCGACGCACTCATGCACGCCGCCGGCACCCGGGCCGACGATGTCACCGAGCTGATCCACTGGTATGACCGCCGCCTGCGCGAGCTGATCGCACTGGCGGAAAAGCACTACGAAGAAGTCGCCTGGTATGTGTTCACCGACCACGGCATGCACGATGTGATCGGATCGCACGACGTGATGGCCGACATCAACCGAACCGGTCTGGTCTGGAACCGCGACTACGCCGCATTCTACGATGCCACCATGGCCCGCTTCTGGTGCCTCAGCGACCGTGCCCGGCCGATCCTGACCGCCGCGCTCAGCGACCACCCGCACGGCCGCCTGCTCTCCGATCAGACACTGCGCGAAGAAGGCGTCTTCTTTGAAGACGGCATGTACGGCGATCTGATCTTCCTGCTCAACCCCGGCATTCAGCTTCTTCCCGGCTTCATGGGCATCACTCCGATCCGCGGCCTGCACGGCTATGATCCCGCCGACCCCGACTCCGCCGCATCCATCTGTTCCAATCGTTTTCTGCCCGCAGACTTGACAAAAATACATAAAATCTATCATCTAATGCGCAAGGAGCTCGCTTTCAGTGACTAATCAACCCGCAACAACGTCCGCCGCTCAAACCAAAGACGCCGTCCTGATCATTGATGACGACGCCTTCATGCTCAAGGTCCTCTGCAAAGTTCTTCAAAAAGAATACACCGTTTATCAGGCGGGATCGGCCGAAGAGGCGGTTGAGGTGCTCCGCGGACGACAGGTCAAGGCCATCCTCTGCGACCACGTGCTGCCCGGCCGCAGCGGACTCGACTTTCTCATTGATCTCAAGCAACGCAACACCCAGATCAAAAGCGTACTCTTTAGCGCCGCGCTTGAAACCGAACAGTTTATTAAAGCCATCAATCAGGGTCAGATCTTCCGCTTTATCAAAAAACCCGCCTCACCGGCCGATATCCTGCAGGCTGTCAACGACGCCGTGCGCCAGTACGACATCGAAGCGCTCCAGCAGCAGCTCCTGCGCGACCAGAAAAACATCGACAAACAGGTCTACAGCGCCCCCTACTGGCTCTATCGGCTGCGCGTCATTGCACGCCAGTCCTTCCGCTACGGCGCACCGCTCTTCGGCAACATTCTTGCCCTGATGCTCGCGCTCGGCGTACTCGCCCTCAGCGTCGGAATCTGCATCATGCTCATTATCTATTTTGTGAAAAGCTATCTCGGCATCGATATTTTCGGCGACAGCCATTTCATGGCCCGCTGACCGCTTTCCAACGCGCTGACACGGCCTGTTTTGCGGCCGGATCGATTCAAGCGCACTCCGTTGAGATCATCTCACAAGGCACCGCAATCGAAGTCTCCAGCCCACTTCACACGCCCTTCGGTTATTTTCCCATACTTAAGCAAGTATGGGAATACAGTCGGCACAAAAGAGCGGAAAATGGATGGGTCAGGGGGTGGTTGAAGCGGGTTTTCCTTTCACAAAATCAATCAGGATGCGTCCCATCTCGGTATTATCCATGACTCCGCAAAAGCGGGCAGATCCCGGACCGGATGAAAAGACCGGCACCATGGTTCCGGTATGCTGGCCCCGCGTAAACCCGGCGGCATCCAGCGTGCGTTTTTCAATACGGCCGTCATGCAACGCAAATCCGCCGCACTCATGATCTGAGGTGACAATAAGCAGCGTATCGGGATGAATGGAAATGAAATCGGCAGCGGCGGCAACCGCATTGTCAAAATCGACCATCTCCTCCAGCAGCCATTGCCGATTGCGATCATGTCCGGCCCAGTCGATTTGAGATCCCTCCACCATCAGGAAGAATCCGTCTTGATCGCGCGCCAGAATCTCAAGGGCCGCAACGGTCTGCTCGGCAAGCGACACGCTGCGATGAGAGGCCGGCGGGGGATGGAGGGTCCACAGCAGCGCGGCCGCGCGATCGGTATCACCCAGTTCATAAAATGCGTCGGGAGTTTCTGCGACCGGCATCTGCCGGCGAAGCTCATTTAGAAGATTCTTTCCGTCGGTCCGCTTCCCGGCTGATGTTTCGAATTTTCCGTATTCCGCCGCCGGCTGATCCGCGGAGGGCTGTTCAGCGACTTCGTTTTCCGGCTCTGGAAGAAACCAGGCGCGGCCGCCGCCGAACAGAACCTGGAAATCGGCCGCAACAATCTGTTCGGCAATTTCCTGCTGCATATAGCGGCTGGACACATGGGCGGCAAAGCCGGCGGGCGTGGCATGCGTCAGTGAACAGGCGGCCACCAGTCCCACCGCTTTATCCTGATCACGTGCATATTCCGCAACGGTTTTGAGCGGCTCGCCCTCCGGCGAAACGGACAGGGACTGGTTGCGTGTTTTCCGGCCGGTGGCCATCGCGGTTACCGCCGCCGCCGAATCGGTCACCAGCGCATCCGCCGAATGGGTCGTCATCAGTCCAATGGTTTTCAGGCGCTCCATGGCCAACTCGCCCTTTACAATGCGCCCGGCGGTTACCTGGGAGACACCCATGCCGTCACCGATCATCAGAATAATATTTTTCGGCGCGTCCTGTGCAAACAGAACGGCGGCAAACGCCCAAACCGCAAAAAAGGCCTTTTTTTTCATATCACGCTCCCGAATGATTAGTTTTTGTGTAATATATTGACTTAATGCGGTCCGCACAAGTTAGAATACAATGTGTTGAGGGAACAGTTTGACTCAAAGAAGACCACATGATTCATAAGCGACACAGCATTTTTTTATGGATACCGGCGGCAGCTTTCACCGGCGCGATCGTGCTGCTTCTGTTGCATATACCGTCCGGTCAGCCGAGTCAACATCCGCCGAGGGAACCAACGGTTGCCGCTCCGCAGGCCGCTGTTGCATTCCCATCAAACCGGGTGTTGGCTGTTTTTCTTGACGAACCGTCCGAGCCGATTCTCTGGTCCGGAAAGAATCCCGCGGCGCGGCGTGCGCGGCCTATTCAGCCCGCCCCGCACTGGCTTGCTCCGGGCTTTAAACCGAATTCAGGGGACTGGATCGAACTGCCGCTGTTCAGCAATGCGGTTTTTCGGGCCCAAATCCGTTCGGTCACCGGCCATCCCGGCGGAACAACCGGCCTCACTGCGCACACACCGGACGGGCAGACGACGATTTTCCTAACCTTCAGCGACGGACAGATTCGCGCGTCGGTTGAAACCGCGGGCGGTCCGGATTATTCTGTTCGCTACGATCCCGACACCGGCTCACACACAGCCATTGAAATTGATCGTGAAAACAGCATCCTGCTCGAGTGCGGATGCACACGGCGCCCGCCGGACGGCGACCGGCCGGCTGAACAGACTGATGCCGCGCCGCTTCAGCGGCCGCTTGCCGAATCAGATGCGCCGGGCGGTTCCACCATCGTCGATGTCATGATTCTCTACACGCCGGCCGCGCGCGCTGAAGAGGGTGGACTTGCCGGCATCAACAACAACATTGCCCAGGCCATGCTGCGGGCCAATGAAGCGCACACCAATTCCGACACGCAGGTGTATCTCAATCTGGTGCACAGCGCCGAGGTCAGCTATACCGAGGCCGGATCGGCGAACACGGATCTGGACCGGCTGACCGACACCGACGACGGCTACATGGACTCAGCACACACGCTGCGGGACGCCTACGGAGCCGATCTGGTCTGTCTGTTTGTCGATCGCGATGACGTCGGCGGTCTCGCCTGGCTTCTGACCAGCGAATCCGGACGCCCCGACTATGCCTTTTGTCTGGCACGCGTACAGCAAAGCGACTGGACCTACACAGTGGTCCACGAATGGGGACACAACATGGGCTGTTCGCATTCCAAATCGCAAACCGTCCAGCCATGGGAAAACGGCGATTTCCGCAGCTATTCCGCAGGCTGGCAGTGGAGCGATTCCGCTTCTGATTATGACGGCTTCTGCAGCGTCATGACCTATGAGGATATTGACAATGACGGTGCCGATGAATACGAACGGGTCGCACATTTTTCCAACCCGGACATTGCCTATACCGGCGACAGCCCGCACCCGACCGGGCACGCCGCCAACGGGGACAACGCACGCACCATTCGGGAAATGAAAGCCGAATATGCCGCCTACCGGGATCGTCCCCTGCCCCCGCCGAACACCGATCCGGTCACGAACTTTCCCTACGCTGAAAGCTTTGAATACGGCTACGGTCACTGGAGCTATGATGAGGGAACCATCATCTGGAGCAATCACACCGGGGCAACCTACACCTCCGACACGGGCCCCGATTCAGCGGCGGACGGCACCCGCTATGTGTACATCCACAGCCGAAATGCATCCTGGATTCAAAGCAAAACCGGTCTACTGCGGGCCACCTTTGACTTCCGCGAAGCAACCAGCCCGGAAATAAGTTTTCTGTATCATTTGTACGGCGCCGGCATCGGCACACTGTCGCTCGAAGCGTCAACCGACGGATCGGCGTGGAGCGGCCTGTGGACCCGGTCCGGCGCACTGGGCAATCAGTGGAACACCAACACTGTCAGCCTGAGCGCCTATGCAGGCCGGACCAACGTCCAGCTCCGCTTCCGCGGAACAACCAGAGCCAATATTAATTTCAGAACCGGCGATATGGCGCTCGATCTCATCACCGTTCGTGAAAACAGCTCGCCGGACAGCGACGGCGACGGCCTGCCGGACACGTGGGAAATTCTGTATTTCGGCGATCCGGCCAACGCCGACCCCGCCGACCCGGCGGCCAACGGAATCGACACGCTGCTTGAATCCTATATTGCCGGGCTTGACCCGACCGACCCGCAAGCTGTTTTGCAGCTCAACATCGCCCGGCCCGCGGGCGGGGAAACGATTCTGCAATGGACTCCGACCACCGGGCGCCTGTACTCGGTACAGGGTGCCGCCGACCCCTCAACCGGCTTTCTGCCGCTGCGGACCAACCTGACGGCACCGCAGTCGAGCTGGACCGATGCGGTCGAGCAGACCCGCCGTTTCTACCGACTCGACGTGCGCATAGCGGACTAAACCGGGCAAATCAAACGACTCCTTTTTTTACCTTCACCAACACAACATTTCATATAACCCATTGGTTTTAAGGTAGATACAATTTTAACATCCCATACCTTTAAACGTATGGGACAGTTTTTTCTTAAAGCCATTAATACAAACATTTTATAAAAATTTTTAGTTTGATATATCCCATACGTGTACACGTATGGGATTCCAGCCGGTATGCATGGCTCTTCAGACTGTAAATGCCAAACAACCCGTTATCGGTTCGCCGATTGCAGGGATCAGTCTTCTTCCGGCAGGGTTTCGAGGTACAGCATGCCGGCCTGCGGGCAGACCGTGACCTGATAGCGGCTCAGCAGGCGGGCGCCGACGCGCACGCCGCCGGGCGACTCGGCTGTCACCGGGGCTTCGATGAGCAGATCGCCCAGCTCCAGTGCCGTCACGGCGGCAGCGTCTTCAGCGGCCACCTCAAAATCACCGGCCGGGTCGATCAGCACCAGTGTTTCCTGATCATCCACCCGTGCACGCACGGCGCAGGCACCGGCATGTTTCACCAGCGGAATCGCAGTCTCCAGGCGGGCCGGGTTGGGCTGATAATCGTCTTCATCGGTGGCGAGGGCGAGCATCTCCATCGTGTAGTCAAAACGGATTTGTCCGAATTCCTTCAGCAGATCCCAGCCGATAATGCCTTCCAGCACGGGCTCTTCGATTCCGCGGGCCATTTTACCCAGCGGTCCTTCAGCGAAGCGCACATACACCAGCGAGCGCTCGATGTGAAGCTGACGAAAGCGCATATAGGGAACCACGGCCAGACAACTGGCGATCTCCTCATCGGACGGATGGCGAAGCAGGTTGGGCTGATTATTTTCCCCGACCGGCAACGCGCCGAGCGCCTGCGCCAACCCGAACTCAAACCAGGTGCGACTGGCGGTGAAATCCAGCAGAACCGGGTGTTCGCGTCCGGATTTCGCGCGAATCATAACGGCCGGACGCAGCGGCTCTTCCACCTGAAATTTCAGCGCTTCGGTCTGATTGGGGTGCAGCCGCCGGCCGCCGCGGTATTCAACACCGCCCGGCGTCTGGTAAATGCCGAGATGAAAAACGCGCGGGTCGCGCACACGGGCCAGATAGGCCTGCTGACGTCCCCATGAAAGCGGGGTGGTTTCCTCTGTGGTTTTGCAGCCGCTGATCACCAGCAGCGCGGCGGCGGCCGCCCAGAATCTTATTTTCATTTGAGAACTCCTTTTCAGTTTTGATGTTGTTGAACGGCTCGTCGTGACAAACGGCGGCCGTCGAGTGTATCCAGCACACGGTAAATATCCCGGCTGTCGTCTGAAACCGAGCAAATCAGCAGGCTGTCGGTAACGGAAAAGCGAACGCGCGCCCAGGACGGCAGCGACGGATCGTCCAGCGTCCAGACCGGCCACGCCGCGTGCCCGTGCGCCGGCTGAATGCCCTCCGGCGGAAAAAGCCGCAGCCGCCAGCGCAGTGCGATGGCCCGCGGTCCGAGTGCGCTGACAGCAATCCAGCTGTCGCGGCGGTCGCGGCCGCGCAGCGGAACGGTTGCAACCGTCAGCGGATGCTTCGCCAGCTCCCGCAGGATGTTTTTCCAATGCCTGGAAGAATCCGTCCCGGTTTTTCCGGAGGCTGAAACCGTTTTTTCCAGGGGTTGGAAAAACGATAGGAACCAGTCCGGGCTGTCATTTTGATAGACGATATGTGCATGGGCGGGAACGGCGCGATCGGGATCCAGCGCAGCGGGCGGCATATACAAAATCCATCCGGCGACCGACACAATCAGCAGCACGGTAAAAAACACCCGAAGCCCTGTCTTTTTCATGTACGCACCGTGCCTTTCAGATCGCGGATGGATGCCACATCGTGTGCGACCATCCACCGTTCCAGGCCTTCAATCACACGCACTGCAGTGGACGGATCGGTAAAATTGGCTGTACCGACAGCGACGGCGGATGCCCCGGCCACGATCATTTCGACGGCATCTTCGGGTTCGCCAACTCCGCCCATACCGATGATCGGAATGTCCACCGCCTGTGCGGCCTCCCAGATCAGCTTGACGGCAATCGGCCGGATAGCGGGTCCGGAGAGTCCACCGGTGCGATTAGCCAGCTCAGGACGCCGTGTTTCAATATTGACGGCCATGGCCGGATAGGAGTTCATGATGGACAGGCCGTCGGCACCGCTCGTCTGCGCGGCACGGGCAAACACCGTGATATCGGCGACGTTGGGCGCCAGTTTGACGAGCAGCGGTTTACCCGTCGCCGCCCGGACGGCTTCAACGACCTGCTGAAACAGGTCGCAATTTGTCCCGTACAGCGCCCCGCCCTCTTTCACATTGGGACAGGACACATTGACCTCAAGCGCATGCACGCCGTCTTCGGCATTCAGCCGCCGCGCCACCTGAACATATTCCTCGACCGTGCGCCCCCATATGTTGACAATGACGGGAACATCAAACGACTTCAGAAAGGGAATATATTCGCGCACAAAGCCCTCAACGCCGGGGCCGGGCAGTCCGATGGCATTCAGCATGCCGGATGCGGTTTCAAACGTGCGCGGGGTCGGGTTGCCGACATGCGGCTCAGAACAGATACCCTTGACCGTAACGGCGCCCAGCCGGTTGAGATCCACCACATCAGCATATTCGGGACCGTAGCCGAAGGTGCCGGAGGCGACCGTAACCGGATTTTTCATATTCAGTGCACCGATGCACACGCTCAAATCGGGGGAACTTGTTATCATGCGCACTCTCTATACCTGTCAACGGGCCGCGCTTCAAGTCATTCACACCGTTTTGCAACAGGACGCGCGCGGATAAAAACGTTGAAGCACAGCCTGAAGCGACGTACGCTGATTCATACAGAAACAAGGCAAATCCTATTATGGCTGCTTCTTCCATCCGGCTTCTGATCAGTCTTTATCCCCTGAAACCCGGTGAGCGACTCGACGAGATCGCCGCGTGCCTGCGGCGCAATCTCGACCACCCGCTCATCGGCGGCGTAACGGTGCTTGATGAAGGATTTCCTTTTCAGGAGCTGCTGGATCATCCCAAGGTGACACGGTGCCCGATGGAGAGCCGGCCGGATTTTTCGGATTTTTATGCGCATCTTGACCCTGCCGGTTTCAATCTTCTGGCGAACAATGACATTTATTTCGACCGCACACTCGGCCGGCTTCGCTGGCTGCGGCCGGGCCGCGACGATCTGATTGTATTGACGCGCACCGAACCCGGCGGCGGGCTGTGCCGCGAGCGCACCGGAGATTCTCAGGACGCCTGGATCGTGCGCGGGCGTCCGGAACCGCTGCGCGAGTGCAGCTTTCCGATGGGGTTTCCCGGCTGTGAAAACCGGCTGTCGTTTCTGTTCTTCCGCCAAGGCTGGCGGGTACTCAATCCGGCCCGGCTGATTCGCGCCCGGCATCTCCACTGCTCCGGAAACCGAACCTATACGCGAAGCAACCGGATCCCGGGTGAATATCTGTCAACGCGCCCTGTCGGCCTGATCGGTTTTCACCTCGTGCGCCTGACGCTGAGAACGCTGCACCGTTTCCGCCTGCTGCGCGTGAAAAAAATTTCCTGATCTCAGAATGAGCCTGCATCCAGTGCTGTTTTTATCACACCTCATAAGGTGTGATTATAAATAACCTTAACCTGTTTAATTAAAAGAATATACAACTTTTTTTGATCACACCTTACTAGGTATGTAATTATTCAATTAATCGGCCGGGACTTTTGTTCAGTCGAGGGCAATGCGCCGCCAGTCGCCCTGAGCGAGCTCACGGGCGGCGAACTGCCAGATCACAAGTTTGCGGCCGTCGAGCGGCTGCTCACCGGCGGCCTGCCGGCGGGCCAGTTCAGCGCGGGCGGCAAAAGCGCCGTTGTCATTGAATGCAATACGATCGAGCGGGCGCTGCAAATAGAAAGAGATCTGTTCGGCAAACCCGGCCGCCAGGCCCCAGTTGAGAGCAGGCAGCGAGTAGATATTGGAAAAACTGTCGCCCAGCAGCAGCACGTCGGCGTCCGGGGAGCGTTCCCAGGCACCGCCGCGGGGTGTGAGCACTTTCATGATTTCGACTTTTTCGAGTGTGTAGAGATCGGCGGAGGGCGGCAGGCGCAGCAGTGCGGCGATATCGCCTTTATTGGCGGCGATGAACCGGCGGCGCGTGTACGTAACGGGGGAGCGGTCGTCGAACCGGCGGGCGGCGCGGATTTTTTCCGACAGGGCGGCGGCAACACGCTCCATGCCGGCGGGGCTCCAGTGTGTATCCTGTTTGAGGAATCCGCCGCGCGGTGCTGCGGCCAGAGCTTGACGGCAGTCGAACACATCGACGCCGGACCGGCGCAATTCGCGGATCAGCTCATCATAGGACGGATTTTGCGGTGCGGGCAAATGATGCGGATAGTCGGGATAAAGTCCTCCGGGGTTGAGGGTGGGTTTGGCGGGCACGGGCATGACGATCAAATGAATCCCGGCGGCGGCCAGATCACGATGGAATTGAAGAACAGCGGGCAGCGGGTCGGGTTCGACGGGAATGCGGGTGCCGGCGGAGGCGATCCGACGGCGGTGCTGACGATCGGTGTCGAGAAACCCGGAGCCGGTTACAAAATCGACATCGGGACGATAATAGAGCTCCCCGTCGCGGCCGCAGTACGCCTGTTCGTTGCCGAGATTCAGCCGCCGGGTAAAGACATACTGGGCGGGCGGCAACACGACGCGTGTCAGCCATGATTCTTCTTCGAGGCGGCTTTCCCACGCCTCCATTTCGCGAAGCAGAGCACGATTGGCAGCGGCCATGCGGCTGAACAGCGGGGCCTCCGAGTGTGTTCGGAAGGTGCGGCGAACAGCGGTCCACAGGGGACTCAGCCGGGCGACTGCGGGGACGGCGTCCGTGCGCATGCCCCGTGTGTATAGAAACAGGTCATCGACGGTCTGAACGATAAAGACCGACAGCAGAACGACCACGAACAGAGCGATCCAGACGAGGCGGCATCCGGACGAAATGCTGGTGCGGGCGATTTCGGCGTTGGCCTGTTCTTCGCGGGTTGTCGGATTGATTGTGCGGGTCACGAAAGGCTCCTAGAAAATAAAGTAGATGAAGGGGTTATAGCTCTGCATGCTCAGCAACACAACCGATGCGATGAGCAGCAGCAGCGCGATCAGCACCTTGAACCAGGTGATGCGCCGGGTCCACACCCAGGTCTGCGGAGCGGCCCAGACGATAACGGCGGCGACAGCGACGGTGGTCAGATAATAGGGATTGAAGACAACGCCGCGCTGCAGCAGCGCAGCGGGATGGAACCCGCCGATGCCCAGCAGGCTGCGGCAGTAGGCGACGGCGGCGGACAGGTCGGACGCGCGGAAAAAGACCCAGGTAAACAACAGAACCAGAAACGTGAGCGCCGTGCGCAGCACGCCGGGCAGTTTATGGTAGAGGCTGCGTTTTCCCATGCGCCGCTCGATCGCCAGCATCGCGCCGTGCAGCCCGCCCCAGATGACAAAGGTCCAGGCGGCACCGTGCCACAGTCCGCCGAGCAGCATGACGATCAAGAGATTGATATAGGTGCGAACGGCACCGCGCCGGTTGCCGCCGAGCGGAATATAGAGGTAATCACGAAGCCAGGTGGACAGGGAGATGTGCCAGCGGTGCCAGAATTCAGTGATGGATTTAGAGCGGTAGGGGGAATCGAAGTTTTTGGGGAAGACAAAGCCGAGCATAAGGCCGAGGCCGATGGCCATATCGGTGTACCCGCTGAAATCGAAATAGATCTGAAAGGCATAGGCGACGACGCCGTACCAGGCGTCGAGACAGGCGGGAACGGCTCCGTCGAAGAGGGTATCGGCCACTTTTCCGCAGGGATTGGCCAGCAAAACTTTTTTGGCCATACCGATGCTGAAGAAGAGTGCGCCGCGGGCGAATTTATCCAGTGTTTCGGTTCGTCCGCGGAGCTGTTCGGCGACTTCTTTAAAGCGGATGATGGGGCCGGCGACGAGCTGAGGGAACATGGAGACGAAACAGCCGAAATCAATGAAGTTTCGGATGGCACGGGTGTTGCCGCGGTAGACATCGATGGTATAGCTCATGGACTGGAAGGTGTAGAAGCTGATGCCGAGCGGAAGCACCACGCGCAGCATGGTGTCCAGCCGCCAGGCGTCCAGTCCCAGCGCGGAGACCGCGGTGTTGAAGCTGTCGACGCCGAAGTTGAAATATTTAAAGAACCCGAGCAGGCCGAGATTGCAAAGCAGACTGACGGCCAGGGCCGCCTTTTCATGCGGGCGGCGCGGGCGGTTGCGGGGCAGCGGATCGAAGCCGCCGTCGGGCGCCCTGCCCGCGCCGGCGGCGAGGGTCAGCCCGACCCCGTAATCGACGACCGTGGAAAAAAGCAGCAGCAGCGTGAAGAGCGGATTGGCCCAGCCGTAGAAAACGTAACTGGCGAGCATCAGGAAGAGGTTGCGGGCGCGGCGGGGCAGCAGGTAATAAACCGTCAGAACAACGGGCAGAAAATAAAAAAGAAAAAGATGAGAGCTGAAAACCATTTAGCGGTCTCGAATATCGTAATACAGGGGCAGTTTCATATTGGAAAGCTCCATCACGAGGCGTTCGCCCTCCAGATCGTCGCGCACGGCATAGGGATCGAGTTGCAGGCGGATCCGCTCCCCGATCTCGATGCCGGGCGGTGCGGGACGCTCTTCGATAATCCCCCAGTGAGCCACCAGCATCTGGGAGCGGTCATAGGACCCGGCGAGCACTTCATGCACCCTGTAGCGGTACACGACAAGGGTCTGTGTATAGGGTGCAATTTCCGCGAGTGCAGGAATCGGGGTTTTTTCGATGAGTTCGGCGTCAACAGTAATCCGCTCGGCGGCGACCGCGGCGGGCGCGGATTCGCCGACGTGCTGCATATCGGGCGGACGATAGGTTCCTGTGCCGGGTTTGACCCATAAGTCCGGGAAGAAATCGGCCAGTCCGTGATCGGTAATCTGCACCCAGGCTTCGACATCGTTCATTTGTTCATTAAAGCGACCGGCATAGACACTGACCGCATCCCCGCCGCTGTGGATTCCATGATGATACGGCCCGGTCATAACCATAAAGCGGTCATGGTTGCTCCAGCGCGGATGGTAGACTTCGTAGCCGTCGATGCCGGGTGCATCGGCGAGGTGCACCGACCATTGGCGGGCATTATCCCTGGAATGAAAGAGCAGATTCCGATGCGGACCGTCAAACACCCACATGACATAACTGTTGTCCGGCGCCATGCCCGGCCAGCATCCGCGCGCCAGCGGGGTGATCTCGCCGGCCTGCAGGTCGAGCACGCCGGCCCGCGGCCAGGGGAAGACCCCGCATAGATAGGCACCGTCCTGAGAAAGCTGGATGGTATGGGCGTTCAGCAGTGTTTGGTCCCAGACGAGCTGTTCTTCGAGTGGATTATCGAGAAGAAACCGGGTCAACGGCCGGACCGCCTTTTCTTTTCCATCGACCAGTCCGGCGGGCAGACGGTAGACCCAGTCTTTACCGGTTTTCGGGTCCCGCCACACTTCGACGGCCCGTCCGGAATGAAGCTGCCGGAGCCCGGTGCCGTCCCAGTTCACCGCATAAATCTTATCGGCCGGCAGATCGCTGAAGACAATGCGGTTGCCATCGGGGGTAAACATCGGTTTATTGTAGTTTTCGATTCCGTGCAGAATGACGTGCACGCCGCGGTGTCCCTCGGTATCCAGCCCCATGAGCTGGAACCGGTCACCGCGCACGAACACATCTTCGGAACCGTATTGGGTCTGGCGAACCCAGACCATGCGGGCGGGCGCATCGGTCAGTTCACGAAGCTGCGCGGATTCGTCAGGCGTCTGAAACCCGATCCAGGCCGCGGCCAGAACGAGAACGCCGAGCAGGCCGCCCACGGCTGCGAGATACGGTTTTCCGGAATGCCCTTTTCGCTGCTGCATAAAAATCTCTGCTGATCATTGAACACGTTCAATTTGTCAGGAATGAGACCGGGTGGCAAGTGCGGGCGTTCAAAACGACAGAAAACTCAGTCATCACGGGCATCATAAAAAAGCGGCAGCCGTGTATCGCTCAGTTCCATCACCAGCCGTTCCCCTTCCAGATCGCGCCGGGCGGCATAGGGATCCAGTGCGAGTTCAACGGTCTCGCCGATCTGCAGATCGGGCGCACAGTCGTGTCCATCGTCGAGGCCCCAGTGTGCCACGAGAATCTGCGACTGATCCAGTGCACCGGCCTGCAGTGTTTCGACGGCGTAGCGATAGACAACCAGGGAGCGTGTATACGGGGCGATGTCGGCCGGCGTCGGGGTCGGTGTGCGCTCCAGCAGCTGAACCGTGGCGAGGATGTGTTTCAGCGGCACAGCGGAACCGGATCCGTACGAAGGATCTGCGACAGATGTTTGGCCGGCGTAGCGGCCGGTTTTCGGCTGAACCCATAAATCGGGGTAAAAATCGGGATGGCCGTTGTCTGCCGTCACCCGCACCCATGCTTCAACATTCGTTACAGACTCACTGAAGCGTCCGGCATACAGCCCGACATCCGCTGTGGCTTTAAAAAGACCCAGCCGGTAGGGACCGGTCATGCAGAAAAAACGGATGCGGTTGCTCCAGCGCGGATGGTACACTTCATAGCCGTCAATCCCCGGCGCACCGTTGATATTGACGGTCCACGTCCGGTTTCCCTCGAGCGAGCGAACCAGCAGATTACGGTGCGGGCCGTCAAAGATCCACATCAGCGGTCGGTCAGCGGGTGCCATGCCGGGCCAGCAGCCCCGGCCGACATCGGTAATGGTTCCCGACTCGAGATCCAGCACACCGATCGCGGGCCAGGGATGCTGCACGCCCATCCGCAGGCCGTCGCGGGAAACCTGCAGATTATCGGCATTGAGCGGCACCTTTTCCAGCACGATTTCCCGGACGGATGGATCGTCCAGCCGGAACCGCGTCAGCGGCTGAACCGGGTTTTTTGCCGACAGGGTGGTAGGAATGCTGTACACCCAGTCTGAGCCGGTGTGGGGGTCGCGCCACACCTCATCGGCCAGGCCGGGAGCCAGCTCCCGCAGACCGGTTCCATCCCAGTTGACCACATAAATTGTTTCGTCCACCACATCGGTAAAAACAATGCGCGATCCATCGTCGGTCAGCAGCGGTTTATGATAGCTGGCGGGGCCGGGCAGGATAATGCGTTCGCCGAGGCGATCCTCCGTATCCAGACCCATGAGCTGAAAGCGCCCGTGAGTGGCGAAAAAGTCGCGGGTTCCAAGGAGCTGGCGAACCCAGACCAGACGGGCCGGAGCGTCGGTGAGTGCGCGCAGTTCACGGGCGGCCCGCCCGTCACTGCAGCCCGAAACGAGCAGCAGTGCGGCCGCCAGCATCCCCGGGACGGGTCTGCCGGCTTGCTGAACAATCCTCCTGTTTACGCGCCGCAGTCCGCTCATGGCGGCAAACTTGTCACGGGATCAAACGTCTTGGCAAGCTCTCTGTCATTTTTTCGTTGTACTTCAGAGACCATTGTTTCATCGTCTGGAACTGTGAACGTTCTTTTGAATTCAGGAGCCAATCCATGAAAGCAGTGATCCTGGCGGGCGGCTGGGGAACCCGTCTCTCCGAAGAAACCGTGCTGCGTCCCAAGCCGATGGTGGAGGTCGGACACAAACCGATTCTCTGGCACATCATGCATATCTATGCGAAATACGACGTCACGGAGTTTATTATAGCGGCCGGATACAAAGCGGAAATCATCAAAGAGTATTTCCTCGACTTCTACGCCATCAACAACGACGTATCCATCGATCTTTCCAACGGCGACATCACGGTTCACGACGGGAAGAAGCTTCCCTGGACCGTCCATGTCGTGGACACCGGTCTGAACACCATGACCGGCGGACGGCTCAAAAAGCTGGCGGACTGGCTCCCCGACGACGAACCCTTTCACTTCACCTACGGCGACGGCGTAGCCGACATTCATATCGACGATCTGGCGGCGTTTCACCGGAATCACGGCCGGATGGCCACCGTCACCACCGTCCGTACGCCCGCCCGTTTCGGCCGTGTCTCCTTTGATGAAGATGACACCTGCCGCTTTCATGAAAAGCCCGAAAGCGGCGACGGCTGGATCAGCGGCGGCTACTTCGTGCTCAACAAAACGGTGCTCGATTACATTGCCGGCGACGATACCGTCTGGGAACGCGAGCCCATTGAACGGCTCTCGGCTGAAAAACAACTGCGCGGCTACCGTCACAACGGGTTCTGGTCCTGCATGGACACGCTCAAGGAAAAGAACATGCTCGAAGCCCTCTGGAGTGAAGGCCGGGCGCCCTGGAAAATCTGGGAATGAATATCGACCCGGCATTCTGGCGTGATAAACGGGTTTTTCTGACCGGTCACACCGGGTTCAAAGGCGCATGGCTCAGTCTCTGGCTGCAAGCACTCGGCGCCCGGGTGACCGGCTGTGCTCTGCCGCCCGCAACCGAACCCAACCTGTTTGATGCCGCCCGCGTCGCCGACCGCATGGATTCGCGTATCCTTGACATCCGTGACGCCGACGCGCTGACGGAGGCCGTACGCGACACCCGCCCGGACATCGTTCTGCATCTGGCCGCCCAGGCACTGGTGCGCACCTCCTACGAAATCCCGGTCGAAACCTATCAAACCAATGTTATGGGCGCCGTTCATCTGCTCGAAGCCGTACGCGCCGCGCCGTCCGTGCGCGCCGTGGTTATGGTCACCAGCGATAAATGCTATGAAAACCGTGAGCAGGAAAAGGGGTATGCTGAAACGGATGCCATGGGCGGCCACGACCCCTACTCCAGCTCCAAAGGCTGTGTCGAACTGCTGACTGCCGCCTGGCGCCGCTCCTATTTTTCCGCGGACGACCCGCCCGCCGCACTGGCCAGTGCACGCGCGGGCAATGTCATCGGCGGCGGCGACTGGGCACTCGACCGGATTGTCCCCGACGCCGTGCGTGCCTTTGCAGGCGGGGAGACCCTGCATCTGCGCAATCCGCACGCAGTGCGGCCCTGGCAGCATGTGCTCGAACCCCTGCACGGCTATCTGCTGCTGGCCGAACGGCTCTATATCGACGGCCGCGCCTTTGCCGAGGGGTGGAATTTCGGACCCGGCGATGAAAGCGCGCGGCCGGTCGGTGAAATCGTCTCCCGCATGGAAGCGCTGTGGGGCGGACGGGCCGCTTCCGAGGTCCGTCCGGACGAGAAAGCCGCCCGCTTTCACGAAGCGGTTCTGCTGCGCCTCGACTGCGCCAAGGCCGCCCGCCGCCTGAACTGGCATCCCAAGCTGACGCTCGATCCGACGCTCCACTGGACCGTCGACTGGTACCGCCGCTTTCTTGACGGCGATGATCCGCGATCCATCGCACTCGAACAGATCCGGCAATACGAGGCACTGTGAAATGACGTATACCGAAACCGACGTATCCGGAGCCTTCATTATCGACATCAGCAAACGCGAGGATTCGCGCGGCTTTTTCGCCCGCTCGTTTTGCGCAGAAGAGTTTGCCGAACACGGGCTGGAACACCGCTTTGTTCAGGCCAATCTGTCGCTGAATCACAAACGGCACACGCTGCGCGGCATGCACATGCAGACGGAACCGCACGGAGAAGTCAAACTGGTCCGCTGCACGCGCGGCGCCGTGTTTGATGTTGTCATCGACCTGCGCCCCGATTCATCAACCTACAAACAATGGGCCGGCGTCGAACTCACCGCCGGCAACCACCGGATGTTCTATATTCCTCAGGGCTGTGCGCACGGCTACCTGACGCTCTGCGGGGAATCCGAGGTGTTTTATCTGGTTTCGCAGTTTTATCATCCCGAAAGTGAGCGCGGTCTGCGCTGGAACGATCCGGCCTTCGGCATCGACTGGCCGCAAACCGAGGGGATGATTCTATCGGAAAAAGACCGTTCATGGGCCCTGTTTCAGGAGTAAAGCCATGTTTATAGCAAACACGATTCTTCGGGAACGCCTTCCGGGCGAAAAACCGATCCGGGTCGGCATGATCGGCGCCGGATACATGGGCCGCGGCATTGCCCTGCAGATTCTTAAATACACACCGGCCCTGCGGCTGGCGGCCATCGCCAACCGGCATCTCGACCCCGCACGCCGGGCCTATACACAGGCCGGTATCACCGACGCCAAAGCCGTCCAGACCCCGAAAGAGCTCGACGCGGCCGTTTCAGCCGGCCGCTGCGCCGTCACCGAGCACCCGGATGTGCTCTGCGAGGCCGAACAGATCGACCTGATCCTTGAAGTGACCGGCACCATTGACGTTGCGGCTCATGCCGTACTCAAAGCGTTTGAACACGGCAAACAGGTCATCCTGATGAACTCCGAACTGGATGCCACCCTGGGTCCGATCCTCAAGGTATATGCCGATCAGGCCGGGGTCATTTACAGCAACTGCGACGGCGACCAGCCGGGTGTGATCATGAACCTGTACCGCTTTGTTAAAGGAATGGGCTTTACGCCCGTTCTGCTCGGCAATATCAAGGGGCTGCACGACCCCTACCGCACCCCGGAAACCCAGAAAGGCTACGCCGAAAAATTTCATCAGAAACCGCAGATGGTCACCTCCTTTGCTGACGGAACCAAAATCGCCATGGAAATGGCAGTGGTGGCCAACGCCACGGGATTTCATGTCGGCAGACGCGGAATGACCGGTCCCGTCTGCGACGGGCACATCACCCGGGCACCGGCGCTGTTTCCGCTCGACGACATGCTGCGCGACGGCGGCTGGGTCGACTATGTCGTCGGGGCGCAGCCCGCCGGAGGCATCTTCGTGCTGGGCTATAATGAAGACCCGGTCCAGCAGCAATATCTGAAATACTATAAAATGGGCGACGGGCCTGTGTATACCTTCCGGACCCCTTTTCACCTCTGCCATTTCGAAGCGGCGTTCAGCATCGCACGGGTCGCCATGCTCAAAGACCCCGTCATGACACCGATCGGCCCCCCGGTTGTCGACGTGCTGACCGCCGCCAAACGCGATCTCAAGGCCGGGGAAACCCTCGACGGCATGGGCGGATTCTGTACCTACGGCCTGGCCGACAATGCCGCAGTCTGCTTTCGGGACAACCTGCTTCCGATGGGACTGGCCGACGGATGCCGCCTGAAACGCGATATTCCCAAAGACACGGTGATCGCCTGCGAGGACATTGACCGGCCCGCCGACCGACTGAGCGACCGTCTGCGGGACGAACAGAACCGACGGTTCGCCGGCGCACTTTCGAAAGAGCTGTAACCCATGTTCACGAAAAAGAAGCCCTCAAAACGCGTTGCCGTTGTCGTCCCGCTCTCCGCCCGCACGGAACTGACAGCGGACGAAAAGATCTCTCTGCGCCATCTGCACCACTACCTCGGGCACTACGATAAATTCATGGTCGCCCCGCCCGGCGTCGAGGTGCCCCACCGCGGCTTTGCCGTACAGCGCTTCGACAACACCTTTTTCGGCAGTGTACGCGCCCACATGAACCTGCTGGTCTCCCCCGTCTTTTACAATGCGTTTCGCGACTACGAATACATGCTGATCTATCACCTCGACGCACTCGTCTTCTCGGATCAGCTCGAGGCCTGGTGCGATCGCGGCTACGACTATGTCGCGGCCCCCTGGATTAAATATCCGGGTGCACCCTACGAAGGACTCGCCATTGAAAACAAAGTCGGCAACGGCGGTTTTTCTCTGCGGAAAATTGAGAGCCTGCTGCGCGTCCTGCGCGGCGTGCGCCGTCCGCGCCTCACCCGCACCTATCTGCGCCGGCTGCTGCGCCGCGGAAAAAAATTTGAACACCGCCGCGACGAAGATCTCTTCTGGGCGCTTCACGCCCGGGATTTTTTTCCGGACTTCCGCTTTGCACCGCTCGAAGCCGCACTTGAATTCGGTTTTGAATGCAACCCGCGCCTCTGTTTTGAAAAAACCGGCGGTCGCATGCCCTTCGGCTGCCATGCCTGGCCCAGATACGACCGCTCCTTCTGGGAACCGCACCTGCTGCCGCCTGAACCGTCCTGACCCGGAGTCTGCCATGCCCCCCCTGCTGAACCGCCTGAACCGATTCCGACGTCTGCTGCTTCGCGCCATCGAAGCATACAGTCCTGTCACCCTCGCTTTACTGATCATTCCGTTTTTTCTGCTTTCGAGGGATCATGTCTTGCACCGTCGCCTCCTGCTCTACGGGGCCGCCCTGCCCGGCATCCTTCTCTGCCTGCTCACCCCTAAACGCATCCTCAAACATCACGTGTTCTGGATCGCGGGACTGTTTATCCTCTATTTCTCAGTTCAGGATATGCGGGGCCTGCTGCCGTTATCATTTTCTGACATGCGATGGCAGATCGTACGCGCATCCAGCCTTTTCTTTCCCCTTGTTCTGCTTTCCCGGATCGTTCCGCGTCGCAGGCTTTATCCCTGTGCTGTGACGCTGGTTTCGGTAACGGCCGCCGGCCGCGTTCTGTATGAACTGATTCTCTTTTACAAAGACAACCCCTTTCCAGAGGCACGCTTTCTTTTCATAGACGGCGACTTCTCCCACATCACGCTCACCGCCATGCTGTGCGGATTTTCCCTTGTTCTGACTCTCCTGTTTCTGCTGCAAAACACACCGGTTTCCAAACATTGGAAACCGGCCGCCTGGATCTGTTTGCCGGTGCTTTTAACCGGCATGCTTCTCACTCACAGCCGCGGTGCATTCATGGCGTTTTCACTCGTGCTGATCGGCTCCTTGTTCATGATCCGATCCCGCCTGAAGAAAACAGCGGCCCTGGTTGCGACGGTTCTTGGAATCGTCACGATCTACTTCATTGCTGTGGAACTCATTCAAACGGCATCTCCGACCGCCGAGGCGCCGTCACCGGCTGCATCATCTCAACTCCAAAAACCGGAAAAACCCGAAAATCAGCGTCCGGGCGGGGTTTTTGTTACAGGAGAAAGAGGAACCCGGTCGATCACGCATCGTCTGGACATGTGGGAAGAACATCTCAGCCGTCAGCACACGGAACACAAGTGGCTGTTTGGATTCGGCCTGGGCATGAATCAATTCGTGGAACACGTTGCCCCGAAGAAACAATATCTCTACTACACCGGCAAATACGGATGGGAAATCCACACACACAGCGGATATATCTGGGCACTTTACTTCGGAGGAGCAGTCGGTCTTATCCTGCTGACCGGCCTGCTTTGCTCTGCATTCTGCCACGCCGTCCAGCAGGGCGAGACGGGTCTTCCGGCGGCCGGATTGCTTTTATTTGCGGCCGCCTATATGCTGGTGGACACCAAGTCCCTGCTCGTCGGGAGCGGCAGCATCACGTATCTGCTCTTCTGGATCCCGATCGGTCTGGCCGCGGCGGAAGGCAACCGAACGGCGGCCCCTTCTGAAAACCCTGTGTTATGAAAATTCTGACTGTTGTTTGTGATCTGGGCAAAGGCGGTGTCGCCCGCACCGCCTGCATGTTCGCCGCCGGCTACCGCAGGCTGGGAGTCGATTCCCGTGTGCTTGCCACCACGGAAGGAGGCCCGCGCGAAGCCGATCTGAAAGCCCATGACGTGCCCTGTCTGCACGGGCTGAATGAAGAAAGTCTGCAGACGATCCTGTCCTGGAATCCGGATGCCGTGCACGTTCACTCTCACGGATTCAGCGATCAGGAAATGAAACACCTTGAAACCATTTTTTCCGGGCGCGTTGTTGTTGAACAAAATATTTTTTCCCGCCGCTATCCATGGACGGCCCGCATGGATTACAGCTTTCAAATGTCATACTGGTGTCTCTGGCGGTTCTGCAACAATGCACCCGACGCAGCGGATAAAGCTGTGTTGGTTCCGAACAGCGCCGACCCCTCTGCGTTCAGAAAGGCGTCCGATGCCGACGTCGCCGCATTCCGCGAGCAGCATGGAATCCCGCGAAACGCACTCGTTATCGGCCGCATCGGCCAGCTCCACTTCACCAAGTGGTCCCCGGTGCTGATCGACGCATTTAACCGCCTGGCGCGAAAATATAAATCGCTCCATCTGGTGCTGGTCAATCCGTCCATCCACGTGCGCAAACAGGCCGCCGACTCCCCGTTCACAAAACAGATTGTTCTCATCGACAAAATTATCGGCGATGCCGCGCTCAGCATCGCCTATTCCGCCATGGATGTGTTTGCACTGGCGGCCGACCAGGGGGAAAGTTTCGGGAACGTACTGGTTGAAGCCATGCTCTGTGAAACACCCGCTGTCGCCCTGAGCACACCATGGCAGGACAACTCGCAATGTGAAGTGGTCGGCCATAACAAAGGCGGGTTGATCGCTCTGACACCGAAAGGGTTTCGCAAAGCCATCGACACCCTGCTGAGGGACCCGTTGCTTCGTACTACGCTTGGAAAAACCGGCCGCAAGCGGGTCGCCCAAAAATATGAATACATCCGGACCGCTCAGCACAGCCTCGATATAATTCAGGGAAAATCCGCTCCCATCGACCCGGCGACCCTTGACGGGCAGATTCTTGAAATCTATCAGGACGCATTCGAGAGAGCCTCCCCGCTGACGCTTTTGTTCATACGCAAACGGCTGCTGCGCCTGACCCGCTATACAACACACTATTGGCCCATGCGTCAATTGCCGGCGGAGCTTCTTAAAACCGCCCTTAAACGATTCAGAAAAAGCTGAATATGAATTCATGCCGCACAAGTCGCACTCGCTTAAGGCCGCACCGAAAGGATCGGCTCTGTAAAAATCATGCGGAAAATCTCTTCAACATGCGACGGTAACGGGCAGTGCATTTTGCCGCTGTAGCAAAAAACCGGTGGAACCGGCACCGCCGCCGAATCGCACGATCATTAAAATACCCGGCCTGTTCCATGAAAGCAAAAAGTCTCCCTTGCACGTCCGGAGAAACAGCACGTCCTTTGACTTGCAATGCCAGCAACCGTGTATATGCATTCCAGAAAAAATATTTCAGATGAGCCCAAATCGCTTCCTGCCCATCCGAATCCGGCTTCTTTGTTTTATTATAATAAAGAACAGCTTCTTCCAAAACCCTTACACAATCCCGCACATTCCGTTCTGTCTGCGGTGTCATCATAATTGACCCCCGGCGAATCCGGCGGAAAAAAAGAGGTTCCGGAACGTGTCCACATCGGTCAGCCCTCAGCATCAACATAAATGAAAACAGCTCATCTTCGTGCAAAATGCCCTCAAAAAAAGACAAGGATTCTTTCATTAGGAACGCCCTTCGAATAAACATCAAGGGAATACAAACCCGGTATTCGTGATGCGTTTTCATGGCATTCAGCAGAGCGACCCCTTGATACACACCGTTGTACGAAGCCTGTCGGCAATATATCTGCGGGCCCTGTTTTATTACACCGGCCTCATTCGTGGTTATCCCGTCAAAAAAAAGAACATCCAAACGATCCATACAGGCTCGGCGGTACAATTTTTCAATCGTGTCAGGTGCAATCCAATCATCGCTGTCCAAAAAATACAAATAGTCTCCTGAGGCCGCTTCCATCCCGCGGTTGCGGGCAGCCGAGGGCCCGAGATTTTGTTGATGCACAACCCGGACCCGGTCATCAATTGCAGCAAATTCATCACAGATTTCAGATGAACCATCTGTTGATCCGTCATCCACTAAAATCAATTCAATGAAAG
>CAZITJ010000015.1:22141-28833 GCA_964542135.1 uncultured Verrucomicrobiota bacterium | reverse complement strand
GCAACCTTACCGAACCAAAGGGTCAAACCAAAGGGTCAACCAAAGGGTCAGAACGCTTTTTTCATCATTGTTGATTTCCCGTGCCGGGAGGCCGGAGAACAGAGATCAGAGGCCGGAGGACGGAAGGCGTCCCGATCCGAAGGGTCGGATTAAAAAGGGTCGGGATCTTCGCTGCGCTCCGAGGGGGCGGAAGTCAGCCGTCTCCGCCGAAGGCTCCGCCGCGCCACGGGAGTTCAGATGTCAGAACCCGGGGCTGGCGGAGCAGGTTGTAGATCAGCTTGTTGCGTTGGGGACCCCGGTGGAATAGACAATACCTGTCATTCCACGGGGCAGGGGTGGTGGAGATTCTGTTGAAACTAGGTTCCGGCAGCTAGGCTCTAGGCGCTGGGCGTTGGGCACTGGGGAGGCGGGCTTGCTGGCCGGAGGCCGCAAGCCAGTTTATCGTTATCAGTTGTCAGTTGATAAGGAAACCCCAACAACTGAACAGCCCAGCAACTCAGCAACCTGTCCGCCGACAAAGGTGTCAGTGAGCACATCGGTACATTTTTTTTCTCAAAGGCGAGGGAGTTTTGCGTGCAATGTGTAAACATGATTGACAAATTACATAAAATATATAGGTTGGTTTAGATGATTAAGCGACACATAGAGCCTAAGCTTGTACAGTGGGCGGGCCAGTATCCGGTTGTAACGGTAACAGGACCCCGTCAGTCGGGGAAAACCACCCTCTGCCGGGCGCTGTTTAAGGATAAGCCGTACGTATCGCTTGAAGATATTGATAGCCGGGAGTTTGCCCGAACAGATCCCCGCGGTTTTTTAGCGGAGATTCCAGATGGAGCGGTTCTTGACGAAATCCAGCATGCACCGGATCTGGTTTCCTATATTCAAACGGCAGTTGATGAAAACCGGTCGCCCGGACGTTTTATCCTTACGGGATCAAGACAGTTTGAAATGATGGAAAAAGTATCGCAGTCGCTAGCAGGGCGGACAGCGGTTGCCAGACTTTTACCGTTTTCCTTTGGCGAACTTTATGCAAGCGCAGAGAATTTAACGATCAATCAAATGCTGTATGCCGGTTTTTATCCGCGAATTCATGATCAGAAACTGAACCCGACGGAGGCCCTTTCATTTTATGTTTCCACCTATCTTGAACGCGATGTCCGGCAAATTATTTCTGTGACCGATTTGGGTCGGTTTGAAACCTTTCTGCGCTTGTGTGCCGGGCGGACCGGTCAACTGCTGAATATGCAATCCATTGGAAATGAATGCGGGGTCACGCATAACACCATAAAAAGCTGGCTGTCGGTTTTGCAGGCCAGCGGGATTATCAAACTCTTACGTCCGTGGCATGCCAATATCAGCAAGCGGCTTATTAAGAGTCCCAAGCTCTATTTTCTGGATACGGGACTCGCCTGTTTTTTGTTGGGAATTCATAAGCCGCAGCATTTACAGGAGCACCCGCTACGGGGTGCGTTGTTCGAAACCTTTGTCGTCGGCGAGGCCTACAAGCAACACGATAATGCCGGTCTTCCTGAGCAGCTGTGGTTTTGTCGGGATAGTAATGAGAACGAGGTGGATCTTCTTGCCGGGTCTTCGGGAAACCTGCGTGCCTGGGAAATAAAGTCAGGAAGAACCATTTCGGAGGATTATTTTAAGGGGCTGAACGCACTCGAGCATTTTCTGGGGGGGTTTGCGGGGCGTGCGGTTATTTATGGCGGGGAGCAAGTAACGACTCGGCATCATACAAAAATGATCCCATGGTCTACTATTGCAGAGACATTCGTTTAGAACCTTCTTCCGAAGGCATAAGGGTCGGAACGCTTTTTTCATCATTGTTGATTTCCCGTGCCGGGAGGCCGGAGGACAGAGATCAGAGGTCGGAGGACGGAAGGCGGAGGACAGAGGACGGAGGTCAGAGGTCAGACGACGGAAGGCTGATCACAGACGACTGAGGACAACGAATGTTCAACACCCAATATCCAATGTGCAATTTCCAAGTGAAGAGTTTTTTTAAACAGCAGGGTTCCTCGTAGAATTTAGTGGGAGATTCCCACCACCTCATTGAGCCCGAGCCTTCGGGCCACTCCCGGATGGTCGTTGGAGAAAACAGCCGAGCAAGGCAGAGAAGAGTGGAATAAACGGCCGGATTTGGCACTGAAAGCCCATCTGCAAGCCGGCTTGCAAGCGGGCTTTGTGTTCCAAATCAAGCCCGGTTCCCGGGCGGCTTCGACGGACGAAGCGCTGTTTCCACTCCTGCCCGGATTCCCCCTCGGAGCCTCTCGGGGTTCCTCCAGCGAGCCTGCGAGCGGCCCGAAGGCTCGGGCTCAATGAGGTGGTAAAATCCCTTTGCCCATGAAAATATGCGAAGAGCCAACAGCAGAAGCCTGCCTTGTGGAATGCACATTTGGCAACTGACAATCTTTGTCTGGATTGCTATAAGCAGAAGTAGAAATGAGGTTAAACCATGTACACGACAATCGAGGCAGATATTGAAAACGAGCAGGTGATAAGTCCTGAGATTAAGAAATTACCTGCCATGGCGCATGTCTTAATCACAATATTGGAGAGTTCTGTGGATGAGATGGTTGCGGGACGCTCGGCCAAAGTAAAATAACTATAAGAGAACTATGCGAGAACGACGACATTCCGTCCCAAAGTTCATTAAAGGAGCGGCAAGATGAATACATTATCAATAGAACTGGCAGGTGCAGAGTGGCGCAACATCCTGCAAGATGCGATGATGGGAATCCCTTCGTTGATTACCAAGGCCGGACGTCCGGTCCTAAAAAAGGGTCCTTGACCCGAGACGTAGTCGAGAGAGGCCCGACAAAAGTCGGGCAGCGAAGCGGCAATTCTGACATTTTCGCGGGTGTTAGTCCGCTCCGCAGTCGCGCGAGTTTGCAACCAGAGGCGGATCTGCCTTTGGCAGAAAAAGCGTCCCGTATGAAAGTGCCCAGTGAATTCATCTTTCACAGGTCGAGAGCTTTCACGGGATAAATTGAAGGCGGCCTTGGTGGAATAGACAACAACTGATTCTACAGGGCTGGGAGGGAAGTCTGTTTTCTTGCCAGAAGCGCCGGCGGATGGTTAAACTCGGTCGTTAAATCAGGAGAGGAAAATGACGACAACGATCAATATGGAATTGGATGCGGATACGGCCGGTATTTATACCGCTGCCCCGCCCGAAGATCGCAATCGGCTTTGCGTGTTGTGGGGAATACTCATTCGTGAATACCGGGCGGCTCCGAGTGCCCTTGGCCGGCTGATGGATGAAATCGGTTCCCGCGCTGAAGAGCGCGGATTGACTCAGGAAGAACTGGACTCCATCCTCCATGCCTGATAAGCCGCTTTTCGTTCTCGATGCCAACGTCATCGTCAGTGCGGTGCTGTTGCCGAATTCTGTTGCTCGAAAGGCTTTTGACAAGGCCTGTGAACGAGGCTGTGTCGTTGTTTCTGAAGCGATCATTAACGAGCTCGACGACGTGTTGCGTCGTCCTCGACTGAATAAATATATTCACGAGGAAGAACGCATTCAGTTCCTTATGGCTCTGTTACGCGAGGCGCAACTGATGCGCGTGAACTGCACTGTCACGGACTGTCGTGATCCCAAAGATAATAAATATCTTGAATTGGCGGTTGCCTCTCAGGCTGCCTGCATTATCTCCGGCGATCAGGATTTGCTGGTGCTCTCCCCCTTCAGGGGCATCCCTGTTTTGACTCCTCGCGAGTTTCTTGACTTCTGATCAGTTGATCGATTTGGCGACCCCGTGGAGTAGGCCGGAGGACAGAGATCAGAGGTCGGAGGACGGAAGGCGTCCCGATCCGAAGGGTCGGATTAAAAAGGGTCGGGATCTTCTCTACGCTCCGAGGGGGCGGAAGTCAGCCGTCTCCGCCGCACCACGGGAGTGCAGTTGCGGAATCCGGATCTGGTGAAGGATGTGGTGGAGATTCTTCTGAAATTGGAAACCTGAAAGAGAACGACCGGGTGAAGTACGCTTCCGGTGGAATATTTTTCCACGGAGCAGCCTTTCACGGGGCTGGGAGGTTTTTTCGTGTGTATTTTTGTATTTAGTGGTTAAACTCGGTCGTTAAATCAGGAGAAGAAAATGACGAAGGCTATAGAAATTCACCCGAAGGTTTGTAACGGCAAGCCGGTTATCGCGGGAACCAGAATTCCGGTAACTGTGATCCTTGATCAGTTTGCAGAGGGATGCAGTGTTGCCGATATTCAGCGTAAATATCCAGAGTTGAGCAGCTCCCTGATTTCAGGAGCTCTTCGGTATTGTCATGCCATGATCGATCACTGTGAACTGGAAGCGGCAACCGCATGAAAAACCGTTTCCTGCTGGATCAAATGCTGGATGCAGATGTTGCCAATGCGTTGAGTCAGCAGGGTTTCTCTGCTGTGCGGGTTTCCGCGCTGGGAATGGCCCGTTCTCCAGATGATGAAATACTCGCTGCCGCCACCGAAAGAAGGCAGGTGTTGATTACTCTGGACGAAGATTTCGGAGATTGGGCGGTTCTGCCGCTGAGTAACCATCCCGGCGTTATCCGGGTGAAGGCGAATCCTGCGACAACCACCAATGTTTTGGCGGTGCTGATTCCCTTTTTACAAAAACACGGAGATGATGATTTTCAGGACAAACTGATCATTATTTCTGAGCGGGGAGTGCGACGCGTGCATACCGGCGACCTTTGGTCTGAACCGGGCACATAGGTAACACAGCCAAAGGGTCACAGCCAAAGGGTCGGAACGCTTTTTTCATCATTGTTGATTTCCCGTGCCGGGAGGCCGGAGGACAGAGATCAGAGGCCGGAGGACGGAAGGCGTCCCGATCCGAAGGGTCGGATTAAAAAGGGTCGGGGCGTTTTAACGGAGGTATTATGAAAAAATTGATGGTTACCGGGGGGCTTGCCCCGTGAAATTTACCCTGTGAAGGAATACTTCATCGGGGTATTTCACAGGGTGAAGGATTTATCTGTTTAGTGACGTTTAATCGAGGAGAGGTAAAACAATGAAAAAATTAATGGTTACCGGGGGGCTGGGATTTATCGGCTCCTATTTCGTGGATCTGGCGCTGAAGGCCGGATACTACGTAATCAATGTGGATAAAAAGACCTACGCCGCACGGGATGATGTGGATTTCCACAATCGCAAGCATTACGAGTTCATTGAGGAGGATATTGCGACGATGACGCATATCCCGCCCAGTGTGGATGTGATCGTCAATTTTGCGGCCGAGTCCCACGTGGACAACTCGATTCATGCCAATGAGGAGTTTTATCACAGCAATATCGGCGGGGTGTACAACCTGCTGGAGCTGATCCGCGCCAAAGATCCGACCGACCGGCCGCTGCTGCTGCACATTTCCACCGACGAGGTGTACGGAACCTGTCACGACGGGTCGTTTACGGAGGAGGACAAGCTGAAGCCGTCCAATCCGTACTCCGCCACCAAGGCCGCCGCCGAACAGCTCATCTTCGGCTGGCGTCATACGCACGGCATTCAGGCCATCATCTGCCGCAGTTGCAATAACTACGGGTTTGGACAGTATCCGGAAAAACTGCTGGCCAAAACCATTGAGTTTTTGCTGAAAGGCAAGAAAATGACCGTGCACGGCGACGGCACCTACCGGCGCGAGTGGATTTATGCCGAGGACAACTGCGAAGGCATTCTGAAAGTTCTGGAACAGGGCAAAGAGGGGGAAGTCTATAACATCTCCTCCAACGAGGAACATTCGGTGATGGAAGCCGTTCAAATGGTGGTGGATGCTATGGGCACAACCGTGGAGGAGTCGGTGGAGCATGTCGATAACCGGGTCGGCCAGGATCTGCGCTACTCCGTGGACTGCTCCAAAGTCCGCGCCCTCGGCTGGGCGCCCAAAACGACGCTGAAAAAGTATCTTCCGGAATACATCAAGCTGTATCGCAAACATTTAGACCTCTAAATGTTTTCAGAAATCGGAAGTCAGAGGTCGGAGGTCAGAGGGCTTGAGAAGAGAAGTCGGAGGTCGGAAATCAGAGGTCAGAGAACGGAGATCTGAATCTTGAGAAACGAGACGGGGATATGAGAATTAATTCGGCGAAAGATTTGGATGTCTACAAGAAGGCGTATGCACTTTCGATGGCTATATTCCATTTGTCCAAAGAATGGCCGAAAGACGAGAAATATTCTCTGACCGATCAGGTAAGGCGGTCTTCTCGCTCAGTTTGCTCAAATCTGAGAGAGGCTTGGGCTAAACGGCGGTACGAGGCACATTTTATCTCTAAATTGTCTGATTGTGATGGCGAAAATAGCGAAACGGATACATGGCTGGATTATGCACGTGATTGTGGATATTTGGCTGCCGAGAAACATGCTGCGCTCACCGGAGAAAGCGTTGAGGTCGGCAAAATGCTGGGAAGCATGTTAAATAACCCCACGCCATTTCTTCTTCAAATAAAAGCTGATCTCTGACGTCCGACCTCCGATCTCTGCAACTGGAGCAGTGTGCGATGACTGAACTTTATCGAATCATAAAATTTAAGCGAAACTGCGGAAGTTGTGGTGGAAGCCTCGTCCAGTTCCAGCAGGGCGACTCCGAGGCCAATGCCCTGCCGTTTGAGATCGGCAAGGTGCTGGTGATGTCGGACATCAAACCGGACGATGTGCGCGGCAACCATGCTCACCATGAAACCGAGGAGATCCTTGTTGC
>CAZITJ010000015.1:0-22041 GCA_964542135.1 uncultured Verrucomicrobiota bacterium | reverse complement strand
CGGACGATGTGCGCGGCAACCATGCTCACCATGAAACCGAGGAGATCCTTGTTGCTCTCACCGGCGGGTGCGTCGTGGAAGTGGATGATGGGAAGGGACGAAAGGCGAATATGCGCCTTTCGTCGTGTGGGAGTAGTGGAGTAGTGGAGTGTGGGAGTGACTCCCATACGCCCCAACCCCCATACACCGACACAAAAGCAGCTCTGCTGCTTTATCCGCACATTTGGAGAACCATGCGCGACTTTGAGCCGGGAACCACGCTGATGGTGGTGGCCAATATGAAATATGACGAGGCCGACTATATCCGTGACCGTGCGGAGTTTGAGCGGGTTTCCAAGCATTGGAAGAACCTCGGGGGCAGCTCGGGCGAAGAATGATGACAAAATCATGGACGACAAAATCATGTTCAACAGCCGGTTTTACCACCCGCTGGCGCTGGAGGGGCCCCGAGAGGATCCGAGATAAAAGAAACGATTCGGACTGTGCTCGGAAAGGAGACAGTGTAAATTTGTTGAAATATTAAAATGCCACGTTAAATTTGCAATATGTACTTGACGCGTCATATCGAAGACCGGCTGCTTCCGGTTCCGGCAACGCTTTTATCCGATTTTGTTTAAAATCGGCAGGATTATTTACCACTATTTCCCCGTAAGTGAGTTAAGTATAGTCCAGGATTTGCTGGTCGAGGCCCATCAGCAGGAGTGGTTTACCGGCGTGCCGCGTCAGTTGGTTAATTCAAAGAAAATTTGGCTCTTCGTATAGTTTTGTGGAACAGCAGGGACTTTTCACCACCTCATTGAGCCCGAGCCTTCGGGCCGCTCACAGGTTCGCTGGAGAGAACAGCCGAGTTTATGGATGAGTTTTATGAAACCCTTTCTCGGAGGGCCCCTCGGCTGTTTTCTCCAGTGCGTGAGCCGACCAACGGGAGACAGGCTTTGCTATTGCAAAGCAATGGAACGGAGTGGAGTGGCAACCGAACGGGTGGTCATCCTTTCTGTGTAAATGCAAATACCGCCGCCATTTTTGGCCGAAAAACGGCAACAAGCGTTTCTTTTTTCTAGACTTTTCCTTTTTCATCCTTTACGGTTTCGGTTGTGAAAAACAAAAAACGATACATTAAAGAGCCGTCCGGAAGCTTTTTCCTGTTCGGCCCGCGCGGAACAGGAAAGTCCACATGGCTTGAAACACGGTTTCAAAATGCTTTTTGGGTGAATCTCCTTGAGCCGGATGTGCATCGGCGGTTTGCCGCTCATCCCGAACGTTTGGCCGATCTGCTGAACGGCAACCTGGATGAAAAAACGGTTATAGTGGATGAGGTGCAGCGAGTGCCGGAACTTTTGACCGTTGTTCACCAGTTTATCGAAAAAAAAGACGGATGGCGCTTCATTCTCACCGGATCGAGTGCCCGCAAACTGAAACGAAGCGGGGTGGATCTGCTGGCGGGGCGGGCGTCCGTTTCGTTTTGTCACCCGTTTATGGCGTCAGAACTGGGGGATTCCTTTGATCTGGAAGATGCGCTGCGTCTTGGAACCATTCCGCTGGTGCTGGCTGCGGAAGATCCGTCTGCCACACTGGCCGGCTATGTGATGCTTTATGTGCGTGAAGAGGTGATGGCGGAAGGGCTTGTGCGCGACATCGGCGGCTTTTCGCGTTTTCTTGAGGCAATCAGTTTTTCTCACGCCTCGCTGCTGAATATTACGGAAGTTTCCCGTGAGTGCGAGGTGAGCCGTAAGACGGTCGAGGGATATGTGTCTGTGCTGGAGGATATGCTGCTCGGCTTCCGGCTCCCCGTGTTCTCCCGCAGAGCGAAAAGAATGCTCATTAAGCAGTCGAAATTTTATTTTTCAGATTGCGGGGTGTTCCGCTCGGTTCGCCCGAAGGGCCCGTTGGATCGGGCGGAGGAAATGGCCGGGGCGGCACTGGAGGGGCTGGTTTTTCAGCACTTGAGAGCCTGGATCGATTATTCGGCAGGGCGGAATGATCTGTTTTTTTGGAGAACCCAGTCCGGATCTGAGGTGGACTTCGTGGTGTATGGTGAGTCCCGGTTTGTTGCGCTGGAGGTGAAGAACGGCACCAGAGTGCACAGAAGTGATCTTCGGGGTTTGAAAACTTTTCAGAAGGATTATCCGGAATGCAGGGTTGCCCTTCTTTATAGAGGGACGGATCGGTTGTTGATTGACGGCATTTTGTGTCTGCCCTGTGCAGATTTTTTGAAGACGCTGGCTCCTGATGGAACCATCCTGCCGGAGTAAGGGAATTTTGGTGTTGAACGACGTCAACGATTTTTACCAGCGGCGAAGCCGCGTTTCAACGGAGTACCTATGAACCCAACCATCCATCCAACAGCTTTAATTGAAACCGACCAAATCGGCGACGACACCAAAATTTGGGCGTTTGCCCATGTGATGGCCGGAGCGGTCATCGGTGCCGATTGCAATATCGGCGATCATGCCTTTATCGAAACTGGTGCAACCGTTGGCGATGGTGTGACGATTAAAAACAATGCACTGATCTGGAAGGGCGTGCAGATTGGCGACTATGCATTTGTCGGCCCGAATGTGGTGTTTACCAATGACCGCCGGCCTCGCAGTCCGCGCATGCCGCTGATGAAAGAAAGGGGGCTTTCTGAATCGGATTGGCTGGTTGAAACGGTTGTGGAAGAGGGGGCTTCTGTCGGTGCGAACGCGACGATTCTTCCCGGTGTTCGGCTCGGGAAATACTGCATGGTCGGAGCCGGCAGTGTGGTGACGAAAGATGTGCCGCCGTTTACGCTGGTTGCCGGGAACCCCGCGCGCGTTGTTGGCAAAGTGGATGAGACTGGCGACAGGGTCGAGTAGGACTGTAAGGGAGTAACGGGGTTTTGGAGTAATGGAGTGTTGGTATGAGGATTTTGATCAGCGGTATGAGTGCGTAATTTCCAAGCTCATTACAATGATAGACGGGGCCGACAGCTGGTGTCATTGAATCTTGAACACCCATACCCCATTACCTTTCTACTCCCATACGCAGACGGCAGACTTCGTCAGCCGTCTGCCCTGCCGCTCAGAATGACCCAGACGGTCATGAAGACGATGTAGGCATCGAGAAGCGGGTTCATGTTGCGGGCGTAGTAGAGGTCGTACAGGACGGTTTCGTTGAAGGAGACACCGGCCTTGGCCGCATAGACTTTCCAGAGCCCCGTACAGCCGGGTTTAATCTCAAACCGTTTTTTGTGCCATTCGTCGCAAAGGTTGTGTTCGCCTTCCGGCACGGGGCGCGGGCCGATGAGTGACATATCGCCTTTAATCACGTTGAAGAGCTGGGGCAGTTCATCGATCGCCCATTTTCGAATGAATTTCCCGACGGGGGTTACATGCGCGGTGTTGATGATTTTATTTTGCGGGTCGTCAGCCGATCCCTGAATGTGCTTCTGGATCGCCTCGGCGCGGCTCTGATCCTGATCAGCGCCGACGGTCATGGAGCGGAATTTGTAGAAGGGGAAGAGCTTGCCGTCTTTACCGACCCGTTCGCGGGTATAGAGAATCGGTCCCGGTGAGGTCAGTTTAACGGCAAGGGCGGTGGCGGCCAGAAGCGGAGAGAGCAGGACGACCCCGAGTGCGGCACCGATAAAGTCGGTGGCTTCTTTGTAGAGCCGGATCATCGGCCCGTGCGGGATTTCGCGCATGCGCACAAACGGGATATCCAAATAGGTGTCGGCATTTAGATTTTTATGCCAGACGGCTGCCTGTTCGGTGTGCACGTCCACCCAGCCGAAGAAGCGGATGCAGCGTTCGATCAGATCCATCAAATCCTGATAGCTGAGTTCGGTGGAGGTGATGACGGCGCCTTCAATTTTGTGCAGATCGACCAGATCAGGCAGGTCGGTGATCTGTCCCAGACAGCTCAGGGTCGGCGTGATCTGTTTGCCTTTTTCCTGCCGGTTGCAGAGAAATCCGACCGGCCGCAGCGTGGCAAACCGCTGCTCGTCCAGAAGGCGTTCGGCAAAGTGGATGGAGTCTTCGCTGACGCCGATGATGATGACCCGCCGCTGCATCTGCGCATGCGTGGCCAGTTTGACGAGCTGGGGAAAAATGATGGTGCGGTGGATGATCAGGGCGGTGAACAGCAGAAAAGCCCAGTTCATGATTACAAAACGCGAGGGAACAAAGACCGGGTTTTTGGTGAGCACCCGCAGCAGCAGATAGCCGCCTACGCAGATCAGGGTTCCCTGAATGATCCGGAAAACATGGGATGCTGTGCTGAGCAGGGTTTTTCGTTTGTAGAGGCGAAGTGACCCGAAAACGCCAATGATCAGAAAGGCGTACACAAAGGCAAGCAGGATTTCAGTGGCAATGTGCGAGCGGGAAATCAGGTTCAGATTGGGCGAGTAGGTCCGCCAGTGCAGAGCGACAGAGAATGTGCCGACCAGAATCAGCCAGTCGGTCAGCATCAGATAGGTGGTGGAGCGTCCGTGACGGCGAATCAGATTTTTCATAGCGGTTATCGATTTTTCGACTGTGCGGGCGGAACCATACCGCTGTCGCTGTCCGATAACAAGTGTTTTGCCGAAGCGGTGTGACTGTCGAGAATCTCCGGGTAAATTTCAGACAGGACGATGGATAACAGGACGATTTTCAAACAGGCTTATAAACAAAAAGATTCTCCATGGTTCTGTTATCAATTGTCCTGTCAAAAACAGCCGTTGATGGGTTGGGCCGCAGAATGATTTCCAACAGCCGGGGAATTTAACCGCTGATTAACGCCAGTTTACGCTAATGATGGAAATAACCATAAACGGCGCTCTGCCATGCAGAGCAACCCAGACTGTTGAAAAAGTCCCCAAAAGCCATTTCGAACGCGATTCGGATAAGGGAGAGTGAAATCAGAATAATTTGGGACAGAATAATTATCTGTTCAGCTCCGATCGTTTAGAGAAATTATTCTGTCCTTAATTATTTTGATCAAAATGGATCCTCAACAGCAGTTTGGCAGCAGTATAAAGGGTTTCTCAACAAACTGGGCTTGATTCAGAACAGAACGATCACTTGAAAACAAGATTTCAGATGATCATTCTTTCCTGAATCGGTCCCGTTTATTCTCTTTTCCTATGATTTTGCTGTAAATGATTTTGCCGCGTTGCTGTTGCTCCGTTGCTGTCGTAAGCTTCAGCCCCTGCCTTCGGCGGCACCAAGTATTTCTTACTCTCTGACTCACTCGGAGTCCGATACTTCGGACCTGTTATCTCTTTGAGCCCGATCCTTCGGGCCTGTCCAAAAGACTCCCGCTCTCTATCCCTCGGGGCCCCTCTAGCGTTAGCGGTTGTAGACCTGAAGTATTCCGACCCGACCAACGGGAGAGAGGTCGCACGGATGTGCGGCAAGGAACGAAGTGACTGGCAAAGTGCTTTTTGTATTCCTAAAAAGAAGCGTAGCGGCAACATTTTCCTTTTGTTCCACAAAAATCTACAAAGAGCCAATAATTTTTGTATCCACAAATAGTGACGAAGGAACGGTTCACTGGTTGTGAAAAATCTTCCATTAAATTCTGACTCAAAATAATTTTGTCGACCCTGATTCTGTCAAATAGTGGTTGTTCTCGAACCACCTCGGTGGTTTCTCCAGAGAACCCTGTGAACGGTTGACAGACGTGCGAGTTGGAAATACTATACGTCACATGAATTCGAAGCTGACATTACGAATGGATCACGGCGTGATTGCGGTTGCTAAGAAAGAGGCGGCACGACGCGGAAAGTCGGTGTCTCAGATGGTGGCGGAGTTTATTGATTCCCTCGGACGCTCCTCTAAAGAACCCTCCCGGGATCTGCCGCCGGTAACCGCCTCCCTGTGGGGCCTTCTTCGCAATAAACGGGTTTCGGAGGAGTCGTATAAAAAACATCTTCGGGAAAAATACGGGTGAAGATTCTCGTTGATACAAATGTGATTCTCGATGTGCTGCTTGACCGGAAGCCGTTTTCCGAACCCGCAGTGCGCCTTTTCACCTTGATCGAAAACTCCGTTGTGGAGGCGTTTCTCTGTGCGACAACCGTGACGACGGTGGACTATTTGCTCAATCAATCTGTACCGCGGGAAGAGGCGCGAGAAGCCTTGCACCGACTGCTGGAGCTTTTTGAAATTTCCCCGGTCAATCGTCCGGTGATCGAAGAGGCGTTGCAAAGCCGTGTGGCGGATTTTGAGGATGCTGTTCTGGCCTGTTCAGCCAATCTGGTCGGGGTTTCGGCGGTTGTTACCCGCAATACAAAGGGTTTTAAATTTTCTCCCGTTAAAGCACAGGATCCGTTCGAGTTTCTTGCTGTATTTGACGAAAAATAGAAAACGAAATGAACGATTTTTCCGCCCGAGGCAGATTCGCCTTGGCTGAAATGAACTTACCTTTTAACCTGTAACCCTTTAACGTTTAACCCAACCCGAAGGGTTGTTATGACTATTCCTTTTCTTGATTTGAAGCTCCAGACATCCGGGTACGAGGACGAAATCCGCTCCGCCATGGATGACGTACTTGCCGATTGCAATTTTATCCTCGGCCGGCAGGTGGAAACCTTTGAAACGGCTTTCGCCGCATACTGCGAATGCGAACATGCCGTCGGCGTGGCGACCGGACTGGATGCCCTGAAGCTGATTCTCCGTGCCATGGATGTCGGGCCGGGTGATGAGGTGATCACCGTTTCACACACTTTTATCGCTACTGCGCTGGCGATTTCGGCGGTCGGCGCCACACCGGTATTGGTGGAGGTCGATCCGGAAACCTATACGATGGCCCCGGATAAAATCGAGGAGGCGATCACCGAACGAACCAAAGCCGTCATACCGGTTCATCTCTACGGTCAGCCTGCCGACATGGATCCGATCCTTGCCGTTGCCCGTAAACACGGCCTGAAGGTGATCGAAGATGCCGCGCAGGCGCATGGCGCCCGCTATAACGGGAAACGGGCCGGAGCGCTCGGCGATGCCGCCGCCTTCAGCTTTTATCCCGGAAAAAATCTTGGCGCCTTCGGCGACGGCGGGGCTGTGACAACCAATGATTCCGCTCTGGCAGATCGAGTCCGTACACTTCGTAATTACGGTTCGGCGGAAAAATATTTTCACGACGAGCAGGGCGAGAACAGCCGGCTCGACACCCTCCAGGCCGCGGTGCTCGGCGTAAAGCTTAAAAGGCTTGATGCCGCCAATGAACAGCGCCGCGCTGTGGCTGCTCAGTACAAAGAAAGACTCGCCGCCGTCGGCGATATCATTACTCCGGTCGTCCGCGCCGGCGCAGAGCCTGTTTTTCATCTCTATGTGATCCAGACCGCCTGTCGGGACGAGCTGATGCAGTATTTGCAGCAGCGGGGCATCGGCTGTCTGATTCACTATCCGGTGCCGGTGCACCTGCAAAAGGCATATGCGTCCGGCGGATGCCTGCATGGCGATCTTTCTCTTAGCGAAACGCTTGCCTCGCGTATCCTGTCGCTGCCGATCTATCCGGGGATGACGAAAGAACAGGTTGACGTGGTTTGCGGTGCAATCCGTTCTTTTTACGAATGAAAATGAAGCAGATATTTCTTTGGAAGCGGCAAACGCTGGACAGCCTGACTCTTTTCCTGAGTGACGGCCTGGTTTTGCTGGTCGGACTTTATCTGGGCGACTGGATTGTTCATCAGCTGCACGGTCTGCCGATCTCCGCGCGCTATTCGCTGGCTCTGATCCCCGTCTGGTGGGCCGGGTCCATGGCGGTGCGCATTGTCCCGGCCTGGGGCCTGGGGGCGGTGGAGGAATTCCGGCGTATTCAGCTTTTGTTGCTGACGGTGTTCGCGGCGGCCGGCGTGGCCATTTTTCTGCGACGCGGGACACTGGTGTCCAGCCGGATTGTTTATCTGGTTTCCTATCTGTTCAGCGCGGTCATGATTCCGCTGCTGCGCGTTCCGGTTAAAAAGTTTCTGGTGTCCCGCGGGCGCTGGGGATGCCCGGTGGCGATTTACGGCACCCCGGAGCAGGCGAAGGATGTGATCGAAAGTTTCCGCAGCGAACCGCTGCTCGGATATGTTCCGCAGGCGGTTTTTACGGACGCGCGCGCTCCCGGCGATCAGGTTGCCGGCGTGCCGGTCGAGGGCGGGTTGACCGGATTTTCGCGTGACGCCTCCGCCGCGGTCGTGCCGGTGCGCCTGGTCGAGGAATTATCTGCTTCCGGACAGTTTGATCAGACGCTTTCCGGATATCGCCGGGTCGTGGTGCTGCCCGAGCTTCGCAAAGATGTTTTTCTGTGGGCCTTGCCGCGTACGCTGGGAAACCTGATCGGACTGGAAATCACCAGCAACCTGCTGAATCCCTTTGCCCGCCTTCTGAAGCGGGGCGTCGATCTGATGCTGACGGTGCTGACTGCGCCGCTCTGGCTTCCGCTGATTCTGCTGATCGCGGGTGTCATTGCTTTGGTGGATTGCCAGAATCCGTTCTTTCTTCAGCACCGAATCGGGAAGGGCGGGCGCACATTCTGTCCGCTGAAGTTTCGCACCATGGTGGGAAACGCCGATGCGGTGCTCGAACAGGCCTTCCTGGATAATCCTGCGTTGAGGGAGGAGTGGGCGCTCTCCTGCAAGCTGCGTAATGATCCGCGCGTGACCCGGCTTGGATGGGTTCTCCGGCGCTTTTCGCTGGACGAACTTCCGCAGCTTTTCAATGTGCTCGCAGGACAGATGTCGCTGGTCGGCCCGCGTCCGCTGCCCGCTTATCATCATGAACAGCTGACCGAAGAGGCGCGTGCGCCGCGCATGCGTGTTCAGCCCGGCCTGACCGGCATCTGGCAGGTGTCCGGGCGCAGTGATTCGGGAACCGCAGGGATGGAAAAGTGGGATACCTATTACGTTCGCAACTGGTCCGTCTGGCTGGATGCGGTGATTCTGGCACGCACCTTCCTCGCTGTTTTTAAGGGAACCGGAGCGTATTAACACACGTTGCGCGTTAGTACGCGTGTGGAAAGTCGAGCGTAGGATGTGGGATGTGGCTGGAGCAGAGAGGGTGTGGAAGGGATGTGGAATGTTGTTTATGAGAGAAGGAGAGTGTGATGTTGGCTAAAAGCGTGAGAGACTCAGATTCGTGGTGCAAAAACTACGTCACTAAAAAATGATTTTCTAAAGGGATTCTGAGTTCCACATTTCACCTCCTGCATCCCACCTTCCACAAATTGAGCGGCGAAAAATGAATATTTTTGAGAAAATAGCAGCAGCGGTTCTTCTTGTCGCCGCGGTCATCTCCGCCGCGCTCTATGGCGTGTGGGAAGACAAGGTGATGCTTTTCGCCCCGCTCCTGATGCTGATCTATGCCGCATTGGCAACATGGGTTGCAGCCGCGTCCCGTGGGCGCGGACAGGTGGCAGGTGACGAAAGCCAGCCTTCCAGTTTCCGGTTTCCAGTTTCAAGTTTCAAAACGCCGCCCGCCGGCGTTTGGCTTCTCCTCTTCTTCCTCTACAGCGCGGTGATGATCCCGTTCTCAGTGCTGCCCTATGAGGCGAAGATCAGCACCCTGCGTTTGGGTTGCTACATCGGTGTTTACTGGGCTGCCGCCAACATCCTTTCCCGCTTCCCGCGCCGCAAAGCGGTTTGGATCACGTTGTTGACTGCACTGGTGTTTGTGGCACTCTACAGTCTGGTGCAGCACAAGGTCGCACCCAACCTGATTTTCGGAATGGAGCGTTATACGGGCTACTGGGAGAGCGGGGTCGGTGGCCGGCTGGGCGGAACCTACCAGTGTCCCAACCATATCGCCCATCTGATGCAGATGTGGATTCCGCTCTGTCTGGTGTTGCTTTTCCTTCCGCGGACGGGCTGGTTCTGGCGGCTGCTGTGCGCATACGCCGTTCCGCTCTTTTTGATCCTGATTTATCAAACGCAGTCGCGGGCGGGCCTGCTGGGAACCATCACAGGTGTCGGGGTAACGGTTCTGCTTCTGATCCTGCGCAAAAGCCGGAAATGGTTTTTTATTGCGCTGATCGCCGCTCCGCTGCTGGGCGCCGGCGCGCTCGGCGCGCTGTGGGCCGGATCCTCTATGTTCCGGGAACGCATGCAGCCGGTCGTCAGGGTGGCTTCCGAGTTTTTCGCCGGGAACATCGAAAAGGCGATCTCCGTCGATTTCCGTCCGCAGACCTGGGCCGACGGGATGGTGATGTTTTTAGACCGTCCGGTGACCGGTTTCGGGCCGGGGAATTATGAACTGGTGTTCCCGGAGTATCGGCACCGGGTGTTCGCCAATCGTATGCTCACCGTTCATCCGCACAATGAATACGTCGAGCTGCTGACGGAGTACGGGCTGATCGGGGCCCTCCTTGTTGCCGGGGTGCTGATCAGCTTTTGTGTGCCGATGATTCGTCTCATCAGAACATCCGGCCAGCCGCATCATGTGTTTCCCGCCATCGCGATGCTGGCTGCACTGGCCGGAACCGCTGTCCACGGCTTCTTCGACTTCGAACTGCGTATTTTTCCCAATGCCCTGATGCTCGCTCTCCTCGCCGGCTGCGCCGCCGCGCCATTGCTCAGAAATCAGAAATCAGAAGTCAGAGATCAGAAGACAAACTCTGAGTGGTCGGCCTCCGACCTTCCGCCGTCGCTGAGGCTTTGGTGGACAGGCCGACCTCGGATCTCCGGCCCGAACGGACGGACCTCCGTCCTCCGACCGCTGACCTCTTTCATCCTGCTGCTTGCAGCAGCATGGGCCGTACAGGTGATGAGTTCAGAGTGGATCCGGGCCCGCGGCAGCCGGCTGCTCGAAGAGCGTTCGTTCGACCCGGCGCTCGCCCGCTTCCGGTTGGCGTCGCGTATCGATCCGCACAACTGGAAGGCGCACTGGGGCATCGGGCAGGTGCTGTATCATCACCGCTACAGGGAACTGGACCCGGACCGCAAACGGGAGCTGGCCGAGGAAGAACGCGCGGCCTATGCCGCAGCGTTTCGGCATAACGTGAAAAAAGAGGAAGTGACCTATGGGCTCGGGAGGGTGGAACTGTTTCTCGGTCATCAGGAGCGCGGGCTCGACCTGATGCGGCAGGCCGCCGACTACAAACGCTTCAATGACTTTTACTGGCGCAAGCTCGGTATCGAGCTCCGCAGAGCCGGTCTTTACGAAGAGGCGCTGGAACGCTTTGAATATGCCCGAAAGCTCGACCGCTCGAACAAGACCACCCGCCGAAATATCGAATGGCTCAAGGAGCGTGTGGGAGTGAACGAGTAGGGAGTATGAGCGTATTGCAAGCCGTCTGCCTGCTGTAAGAGACGGAAAAAGGATCTCTGTAGCCGCGATCGGTGATCGCGGAAAATGATCACGTACGCCCTGTTGACCAAGGGCGTACCTTTTGCTATTTTGTCTCCGGAGGTGAAGAAATGACAGTGACAGCTTCTGTGTTGCGAAAAAATATTTACCAACTGCTCGACAAGGTGCTTGCGACCGGCAAGCCGCTGGAGGTAAAGCGGAAGAGCGGCACCGTAAAAATTATTGCGGAACACACGCCTTCCAAAATGGAGCGGTTGAAAAAACATTCCTGTATTCAGGGTGACCCTGAAGCGTTGGTTCATTCCGACTGGTCCGGTGAGTGGAAACCATGATCTATCTCGATACCCATGTTGTCGTCTGGCTTTATGCAGGGGAGACAGAAAGGCTGTCTAAAAAGGCGGTCGAGTTGATCGAAAACAACGAGCTGCTGATTTCTCCCGCCGTCCTGCTGGAGTTGCAATACCTAAAGGAAATCAAGCGTATCACAGCGGATCCAATGCTCATCTTCCAAACCCTGGAAGAAACGATCAGTCTACAGTTGTGCAAAGCTGATTTTTCCAAGGTGGTGATCGCGGCTCTCTCCCAGTCATGGACTCGCGACCCGTTTGACCGGTTGATTTCAGCGCAGGCGTCCGTGCGTAGCGAACTGCTGCTGACAAAAGACAAAACAATTCGCCGTCATTGCGCAATTGCTTGCTGGTAACCTCACGTTATGGGTTCTGCAACCATACTTATCTTCGAACCGCTCTCCGGCGGACATCGGGAAAACTTTATCCGCTGCCTGCGGGACACAGTCCCGGATTTTCCCGGATGTCGCTTTGTTTTTTTTACCGCCGATGATGCGGGTGATCTTTCGTTGGAAACGCTCGGCTGGTGGCAGAAGCAAAAACGGCTTTATGATTTGTTCCGGCAGGCGTGCAGGAAATATAAACCCGCCCACGTTTTGATCCTTGAGCTGACCCGGCTGGAGCTTCCGCTGCTCCTGTTCGGTTCGCCCGTTGCGCTTTCCGCCATCCTTTTCGTGCAGTACCCTGAGATTCCCAAAGGCTGGAAAAATGCATTCAAACATTGGAAAACCCGTCTGCTGCTCGCGTGCGTGCGGATCGAGAATCTCTTTCTGCTGAATGGAGAAAAGGCCTGTGAGTTTCTCGCCGCTCACTTCGGCCCGCGCACCCGTTTTATTCCGATTCCGGACCCGGTGCCGGTGGCGACCCCTGATCCGGGATTTGTGATACGTGATGTATACGGAATTGCGCCGGATCGTACTGTCTTTCTTTTTTTCGGAGCCGTTTCAAAACGAAAGGGTGCTCATGTGCTGCTGGAGGCTTTGCGGATGCTCGACTCGCACACGCTTTCCCGGAGCACCTTCCTCTTCTGCGGCAAGCCGGAAGCTGCCTATCAAACCGATTTTCAGAAAGCTGTCGCCGAGGTCGCTGATCTCGGTTCGGTTGACATTCGTGTGGATGCCCGCTTCATTCCCGATGAACAGCTTGCGGCTTTATTCGAGCAAAGCGATGTGGTGCTGATGCCCTATACCCGCCCCGACTATTCCAGCGGCATCCTCGGACTCGCCGCCGCAGCGGGCGTTCCGGTCATCGGGCCGGACGCCGGACTGCCCGGACGTCTGATTCGTGAGAACGGCCTCGGGCGTTCTCTGGTTATTGAGCCGCCGGGATTGGCCGCAGCGATCAAATCCGCAACCGAAGCACCCCTTCCGGTGGACAGGCATAAACAACGGTTGTTTGTCGAAAAAAGCGGTCCGGACAATTTTGCAAGCCTCATCCTGAACGCAGTCACTGAGAGCATCTGAATGGTTTCATCGCATACAAATTCAAAGAGCCTATCGACCCGCCTGCGCGCGCGCCGCATGCAGGTTCTGGACGATGCGCTGGTGGCCTGCGGACGGCGCGGGCTGGTTCTCACCGACCTCGGCGGAACCCGCTCGTTCTGGGAAATGAACCTTCCGAAGCTCCGTCGGCGCGATCTGCTCTCCCGGATTGACGTCTTCAATCTGAATGCCGCCGATGAGTCCGGGAGCGAAATCGAAGGCGTGCCGGTTCGTGTTTATCAGGGAGATGTGACGGCGCTGGCGGACATCAGCGATCAGACATACGACGTCGCTTTTTCAAACAGTGTGATCGAGCACGTCGGAAATCTCGCCATGCAGAAACGCTTCGCCACAGAACTCCGCCGTATCGCCCGCCGCTTTGTGCTTCAAACGCCGGCCCGCTCATTTCCTTTAGAGCCGCATTTTTACGTTCCGTTTTTTGCACAGATGCCCCTCGGTATCCGGGCGGCAATGCACCGCCGATGGAAGCTCGGTTGGCTTCCCCCTGAACCCGATCCGCTTCAGGCGCGGATAGATTGCGACAGCATTCGTCTGCTGTCCCGTCGAGAACTGACGCTTCTTTTCCCCGAAGGCCTTCTTATCGCTGAACGTCTGGCCGGGTTGGTGAAATCCTTTATTGTCAGCGGAGCGGGACATGACGGAGCGGATTGATTATCACGGAGCCCTGCGCCCGTTAGCGGAGGCCTGTCAGCTGGCCCGCGCAGATATTCAACTTGTAGATACGCTGTTGAATGCCCCCCGGTCTGCCGGGCCCATGATTCGGAAAACAGCGGTATTTTTTCAGCATCTGCGCTTTGTTCTGCGAGTATGGCGCATGAGGCACGGTCAGCACCTGCTCGTGCGCGAATTTTCAAATGTTCCACTGGCACTTCTGTTTCCGCTGATGATTGCGCGCCGCCGCCGGTTGCTGTTTGTTGTCAACCATAACCTGCAATGGACCGTAAACCGCCGGATTGAGCGGGCGGCCTTCCGTTGCCTCGGGAAGATGCAGTGCCGGTTTGTGTTTTTTGAGATGATTCCGGAAGAGCGCCTGAGGGAACTCGGCATCAGCCCCCAACTCAGCGTGGCTCTTCCTCATCCCTGCGGTGTCAGTCCTATTATTTCATCATCCGAAAATGATGAAATAATAGAAGGACTGACACCAGAGGTGGCACCGCCGGCGCGGGTCGGAGTCGTCGGGGAATATCGGCCGGAGAAAAAAACGGATGAGATGCTTTCGTGCCTGCTGAAGATTCCCAATATAGAAATTATGGTCGGCGTTCCGAATCCAGAGCGGTTCGAGGCATGTTCCCGGTTTTCCGGGTCGGATCGAATCCGGGTGGTGGACACCTCTTCAACAGCGGTTTATCGCCGCACCATCGCCGAATGTGCAGTGATTGTGCTGAGTCATCCGGCAGAGGCGTATCGTTTTCGCGCATCGGGGCTGATTGCCGATGCCGCCGCCTGTGGCACCGCAGTCGTCGCACCGGGGCTTCCAACCATTGGAAAACAAGCCGCCGGAATCGGAGAGTTTTTCCAAACCTTGGAGAGCGCACCCGATGCCGTACTGGCTGCGATTGAAAAAATGCGAGCCGGAGCGTACGGTTTTGCGGAGTACCGCGCCGCCCGTTCCGCGCAGCAGATGGCTTCGATACTGGATGAGTTTTGTCATGGATAAAGTCAATATTCTCGGCATACAGGTGCATGGGATCGACCGCCCGCAGCTTCTGGCGGAGATCGAACGGCTGGCGGATGTGCAGCGCCCGGCGCTGGTGAATAATGTCAATGTTCACGCCTGCAATCTCGCCTGCTCCGACCCGGAGTTTCGGGATATTCTGAATGATTCAGATGTGGTTTTTTGTGACGGGTTCGGCGTGAAACTCGGCGCGCGCCTGCTTGGGGAAAAAATCGGAGAACGGATGACCCCGCCCGACTGGATTGATGATTTGTTCGCGCTATGTGTTCGAAAAAATTACAGCGTGTATTTTGTCGGCGATACAATGGATGTGGCGGCTTCGTTTGCCACGAACGTCCTTGCGAAACATCCTTCGTTGCGCGTTCTCGGTTTCCACGACGGTTTTTTTGAAGCGGGCGGTGCTGATGAAGCGAGTTTATTAGCGGAAATTGACCGCCTGCGCCCGAATATTATTTTGACGGCAATGGGGATGCCGAGGCAGGAAAAGTGGGCAGAGCGTGCCCGGCGGCGGCTTCATTCCGGGGTGATTATTGCAACAGGTGCTTTGTTTCGTTGGTATACACAAACCGATAAGCGAGCCCCGCGATGGATTACGCAGAATGGGTTCGAGTGGTTGGCGCGTTTCGTCCAGTCGCCCCGCCGCCATTTTAAACGTTATGTGATTGGCCTACCGCTTTTTTTCTTCCGCATATTGAAATATCGCGCGAAACAATGAAGTTGTTTTCTTTTATTCTGATCGTGTTGATTGGTTCGGGAGGTTTCCTTTGCGCCGAGCGCATTTGTGCTTTGGAGCGATTAGAAAACCTTGATCAACTTCCCAATCTTTTGGAGGGAGTGCGCGCGATGCAGGTTTCCTCGCACGACCGTTCGGGTGAAAACAGTGATGGGTGGTATGGAACCTATCCGTTTTTATATCAGGATGAGAATGGCGAGTATGTTTTGTTGGATGAGCAGGGCGCCGGCTGTGTGTGTCGGATGTGGGTGACGTTTAGTCAAAGTAATGGAAATGAAACCAATCGCTTTAGAGTCTACTTTGATAATGAAACTGTTCCTCGAATCGACACAACGCTGGGTTCTTTTTTTTCCGGAACGAATAGACCTTTTGTTTTTCCTTTGACGGGCGATCAGAATGTTTCAAGCGGCGGTTATTTTAATTATGTCCCGTTGCCCTATCAGCAGCGCTGTAAAATCACGGTGTCAGATGTTCAGCGTCCGTTTTATTACAACTTCACCTATCATTGTTTGGATTCCACGAACGGGGTGCAAACATGGACAGGCGCTGAAGACCTTTCTTCGGTCGTATCGATGTGGATGTCGGCGGGAACAGACCCAAACCAATACGAGCAGGACCCCGATATTACTCAGGGCGTTGTAGATATTCCTGCATTTGGAATAACGAACCTTTTGCTGCAGACAGAAGCCGGTACGGTTTCGGCGTTTCGAATCGACCCGGCGATCACTACGACAAATCTTTTAACGAATCTTTGGGTTCGAATGACGTGGGATGGGGCCTCTGAGCCGCAGGTGTATGCCCCGCTGGGCCCGTTTTTCGGAACGGGGTTCGGAGAGCATGAGGTTCGATCGCTTCCCATCGGAATGAGTAGATCCAATGCCTACTACTGCTATTTCCCGATGCCCTTTTGGGCTGATGCGCTGATTCAGTTGGAAAATAAAGGGAGTGCCTCAATCAGTAACATTTTGTATGAAATCACAACCATATCGAACCGTTATGAGTCAACGGATGCAGGGTATTTTTATGCAGTCTCCCGATCCTCCGATCTGACACCGGATGACCGAGACTATATTGTGCTGAATGAAGAGGGACGAGGGCATTACGTGGGGTGTGTGTTATTAATGAATGCCTGGCACGACCGGGAGTGGGGGGATATGCGCTATCTGGAGGGTGATGAACGGGTTTATGTGGATAACAGTTTGTCACCATCTATTTATGGGACGGGTAACGAGGACTATTTCAATGGAGGTTGGTATTTCAATAAAGGGGCGTTCACTCTGGCTTGTCATGGTGCGCCCTATCTCCAACATGGTTGGCAGGACGGCCCGCAAACAAACTGCACCTCGGCATATCGATTCCATTTGAGTGACGTGATTCCCTTTCGAACAAAGATTCGGTTCGGAATAGAGCACGGCGACTGTTATCGGTTATGGAACCTGCCCGCCATTTATTCAAGTGTTGCGTTTTTCTATAAACAGACTCATTTGGGATTATTGCTGTCTGCTCAGTTGGATGTGGGGGATTCTCTTTCAGAGCAGGCGTTTTCGTACCGTGTTGAGGAAAGCTCTATTGTGACGAATGCATGGCATTATGAAGGGGTGTATGACGATGTTCCTGTTTTTGATGCGGGGAGAACGTTTAGTGGAGCTTCTTCCTTTTCGATTCCAGTCGTTGCCATCAATCAGGGAGCGCTTTTGCGGCGCAGGACGGATCAGGGGCTCAATCCGCAATCTGCAGAGGTGTTTGTCGATGATGAATCTGTGGGCGTTTGGGCGTTGGTGGATACTAATTTTTCCGGTGTAAGCCAGCGCTGGATTGATTCAGAGTTTGAAATCCAATGGGCCTATACGGCTGGTAAAACCAATTTAAATATTCGAATTGAGCCGCAGGGCTCCTCGTGGAGCGAATATCTCTATGAAATACACTCCGTTGTTCCTCTTTCGGCTTCGCCTGATATGGATTGCGACGGGATCCCGGATGTGTGGGAAGCGCGTTATGTTCCCAATATTCGCACGTCATCTCCAGATGATGATCTGGATGGCGATGGCTATACGATGCTCGAAGAGTATATTGCAAACACATCGCCATCAGATGCGCGGGCTGTGTTGCAACTTGAGCAGAGTGACGACGGGCAACTTACATTTTATGCCCATTCAAACCGAAGTTATCAAATCTGGTATTGTAGCAATCTGAATGATGCCGTATGGGCCGTCCTGACAAACTTTGCTGGAGCAGATGAGGCAGTCTATTTTGAAGCACCGCAGAGTCAAAACCCAAGCTTTTACCGTCTGGAGGTTCAAAAGTGAAGTGTAAGCCGAGATGTACCCTTCTGTTTGTTGCAGTGCTGGGCGTTTTGTTGGCCACGGTGCCGGCGAATCATAGCGAGGCGGAAGACGCGTATGCCTATGCCCGGCTGACGGAGCAGGGGAGCGGCGGAGAGTTTTTTCAGGCGCATCATCTGATCTATCTGCCGCTTATGCGCGGCCTTTTCGCTGTCGCAAAGGCCGCCGGACTGGTTGAGCGTGCGATGCCGGTATTGATTGCGTCCAGCATGGTGTCCGGGGCGCTGGCTGTTGTTGTGTTTGTTGCGCTGTTGCGGCGTGCAGGTCGAAGCAGTCTGTACAGCGCTGCATTCACAGCGGTTTTAGTTTTTTCGTATGGTTTCTGGCGCTATAGCACCACCGCGGAAATTTATATTCCATGTGCAGCCTGCACGTTACTGACAGTCTACTGCGCCGTGTGTGCTGAAAAGACCCGGTGGCTTTTCGCCGCCGGGGTGCTGGTCGGCAGTCTGGCCGTGCTGCTGCATCTGATTGCACTGCCCGCAATTCTGGCTGCGGTTCCGCTGCTGTACTGGCTGCGAGGCTGTCGCGCCCGCGCGGCCGGGCATCTTGCCGGTGTGATTGGACTGGTCGGCGGAGTCTACGCATCGGTTTTCCTCGCTGGAATTCATCCCGGCGTTTTCACCGACACGCTGGCACCGCGCGGCACGCTGCTGGAACCGCTGACGTGGCTGAAAGGGCTGTTTGCATGGGGGCAGACGGTTCTGTCCGGAAACTTTTTGTTTGCCATCCCGCCGGTTGCCGAACGCCTGACAGAAGTGTTCCCGTTTCATATGCTTCAGGAGGAGCTCTTTGCCGGAGCGCATGCCCCGGTCTGGGTCCGCTGGGCGGCTTCGGTTACGTTTGGAGCTGCGCTGGCCGTTCTGTCCGGTTTTTTCATTCTGCTGGCTTCCGGATGGCGTTCATGGGAGGTCCGCCCGCTATTGATGGCTTCGATTGCCTGGTTGGCGGGAACGGCGGGCATGGCCTTTTTATTTGAGCCGGCCAATCCGGAAATGTGGATTTCCACACTTCCGCCGCTCTGGTTGACCTGCGCCTTGTTGTGGCCGGTCCCGGATCGAAGGGCGATTATCCTGTCGGTTTTGCTCGCCGCTGCACTTCTGCTGCACAACGGGGTCGGCGGAATGGCAGTGGTTGGCAGTGGCCAGGGAGATTACTGCCGCCACAAGGCCGCCCCATTGATTGGCAGGGTGACGCAGCAGGATCTGATTCTAACCGCCGATTCACACAGCTTTGTCACCTATTTACAATATCATGTGCCCGCACGGGTCATAGACGCCAAGTATATTTCCCCGGATGACGGGATGCGGATCGTCCGGGAAACCGCGGGCCGAGTGTTTGTTTTTAAAGAGGTGCTGCATCCACTGCCGCCTGTACTGCGGAGGTCAGCGGAGTGCAGGAATCACTTTCGCATGCTTTCAGAAACACTGCGGCCGCGGTTGAAAAACATCACAGAGGACGTTTATGAATGGATCAGGCTTTGATCCAGCGGGTGTTTGCGGCAGCGGGTTTGATTCACAAAAGACTGTCTTTTTTTTGAGCAATCCCGTACGATAGGGGTCAATCAGAGTTATGCAGAAAGATTCTTCCATCAAAGTGTGGAGCGAGCGGTGGCGCCTCGGGGCGCTGGCCCCCGCGGAGCTGATTCAGATCGGGCTGGTTTCCCTGATGATCGGCCTGCTCTTTATGATGTTTCACATGCTCGGCAATACCGTTGCAAACGTAGGCAGCCGTTCCGCCTTTCAGTGGATGTTTGCCCGCTGGGGAGATACCGTTTCCTTCGGTGCAGACTATTCGCACGGCTATTTCATCCCGTTCGTCAGCCTCGGTGTGATCTGGTATAAACGCAAAGAACTTTTTTCAGTGGATATGGGCATCGACTGGCGCGGTCTGGTCGTGGTGGTCGGTGCGCTGGTTATGCACTGGCTCGGCGCCAAAATGCAGCAGACCCGTCTTTCGCTGATGAGCCTGATTCTGCTGATCTGGGGCATTCCGTTCTATCTGTTCGGCTGGCAGCTGGCGAAAAAACTGATTTTCCCCTGTTCCTATCTGATTTTCTGCATCCCGCTCAACTTTATGGATGTGATTGCCTTTCCGCTGCGCATGTTTTCCACCAAGGTGGCCACCTTCATGCTTCAGGGCTTCGGAATTCAGGCGGTCCGGCAGGGGACGGCAATCCTGATTCCGTCGATGCCGACCGGGATGGATGTAGCCGACCCGTGCAGCGGGCTGCGCTCGCTGCTGGCGATGACCGCGCTGACAGCTGTGTACGCGTATTTTACCCAGCGGACACTGGTGCGCAAATGGCTGCTGTTCCTCACATCGATTCCGCTGGCTGTCATCGGAAATATCGCGCGGATTGTGACGATTGCGGTGGTCTCAGAGGCCATCGGCGGCCGGCTGGCGCTGGGCCTGTATCATGATTATTCAGGATATATTCTCTTTACCGCGTCCATCACCGTGATGGTGCTGCTCGGCGGTCTTCTCAACCTGCATTTCCGGGAGGTGGCTGACAAATGGAAAAACGTGCTTTTATCCCCCACTTGATCCTGATCGGTCTGCTGATCATTGCCTCGCTGGCGCTGGCGTTTACGGTGGATGTGACGCTGAATGACCAGCCGGGCATTAAAATGAATCTGCCCGATCAGCTCGAAGGCGACTGGGTCGGCGATGAGCTGCGCTATTCGCACAATCCCGAAAACCCGCGCCAATACCGGATGAGCGAGCTGGACATCCCGAACATTGATCCTGAAACCGGCGAAAAACTGCATACGATGAGCCTCGTGGAATATGACGCCCTGCCGCATGACACCGAGTTTGTTAAGTCCATCTATACCAACAGCGCCGGCGGGCAGGTGTTTGTCTCGATCGTGCTCTCCGGACGTGAACGTGACAGTATTCACCGTCCTCAGCGCTGTCTGGTCGGGCAGGGCAGCAAGATTCTGGACACCGAATATATAGACATCCCGATGCAGGGCCGCGACCCGCTTGAAGTCTGCATCCTGAAAACCATGAAACGCTATCGCGGTCAGGATGGCGAGATGGAGGCCTATTACGGCTACTATGCCTACTGGTTCGTCGGCAGAAACCGTGAAACGGCCAGCCATTATGAACGCATGTTCTGGCTCGCATGGGACCGCGTGGTGCACAGCGTGGCCCACAAATGGGCCTATATCGCGGTGTCCGGCGACCGGCTCGGTGAAGAGTCGACCGCCTATCGCGATCAAGTCACCGAGTTTGTTCAGAATGTTTATCCGCACCTGCTTCTCGATGAAAACAATCAGGGCTGACGCCCCGTTTATGACTCCGCACAAACCGGCCGGGCCGAAGAACCCCGCCGGTTTTTTTTGGTGCGCCCGGCAGGGCGCACTTGTCTGGCCGTTCCGCGTATTCAGACTTGTTGAGTCGGGATGCCTGCGGTACGATGACTGCAATTTGAAAGGCCGGGTTCCGCTATGCGCATATTAATCGCAGAAGACGAAAAAGTAACCCGTATGCGGCTTGAAAAAACGCTGAGCAGCTGGGGGTCTGAGGTTGAGGCCTGCGCGGACGGGCAGGCGGCCTGGGAGCGGCTGTGCTCCGAGGATCCGCCCCGGCTGTGCGTCATCGATTGGCTGATGCCTGCGATGGAGGGCCCGGAGCTTTGCCGGCGGGTGCGCGAAAAATTCCCGGAGGAATATTTTTATCTCATCATCCTGTCGGCCCGGCAGGGCGTGGATAATCTGATTGAAGGACTGAGCGCCGGCGCCGATGATTATGTGACCAAACCCTTCGCCGGACGGGAGCTGCGCTCCCGGCTGGATGTCGGTGTGCGTGTGATCGGACTGGAGCGGATGCTGTCTCAAAAGGTGCGTCAGCTCGAAAGTGCGCTTGAAGACGTCAAGCAGCTTCGCGGGCTGCTGCCCATCTGTTCCTACTGCAATAAAATCCGGAACGATGAGGATTACTGGGAACAGGTGGAAAGCTATATCTCCCGTTACTCCGATGTGGCGTTCAGTCATTCCATCTGCCCCGAGTGCTATGAAAAACATGTTCAGCCCATGCTGGACCGCAACCGGGAGAGCGGCTCTGAACCTGTCGATGGTTAGTTTTTTCGCGGCACGTCCGCCGGTGTCCGGCGATGATCTGACCCTGCACTATATTGCCCTGTGGTCTTTTGTTCGTAAGCGCCTTATAGTCGGCCTACTGGTCGGATTCGCGAACTGAGCGGC
>CAZITJ010000014.1:0-30128 GCA_964542135.1 uncultured Verrucomicrobiota bacterium | reverse complement strand
CAGAAATGTTGGCACTCGCATCCGAATAGGTGATATTCGTAGCGGACCCGGCTTGACGGGCCGCCTGGTTGGTCTGCAAATTGAACTCCTGGGCGGTGCCTTTTGCAATATCAAACGAATCGACGACGATAACCTGCGCATTGCAGGCTAGGGTCAGTGCGGTTGCGATGGTCAGGATAATGTATGTTTTCATAGTTTTTCCATTTCAACGGGGGGGGCGGGGGCGGATCAGTTTGTTCTTTGTTTTCCTTCTGTCAAAGCGTAAAATGCGAACTGTAAGTTCATATGACTACGTATACTGTAAACAGGTTCATTTTACAAGGTTTATCTTGTACGATTTGCCGGATCGTTTCAGATGGCCGCTGCGCCGTGTCACCGGATCGGTCGGGGGAATCATTCAGATCAGGGTCTGAAAAGCGAAGGAATAACGGGATGATTCAAAATAATCATTGCAAAATGAATCTGTTTACAGTATTCATAATCATCATTGGTTTCAGGCTTCAATCTTCAGTCCCCCGGGCTGGTTTTTTATAGTTGTTTGCACGGTTGATTCATACAGCGAGATGACAGCGGCGGGAGATTCCGGAGGGTTTGCCGCAGGCTTATTCAGTGAAGGAGATAAAGTATGCAGAGAGTAATAGGGGCAGTCGGTGCCGCATGGATGATCGCATCGGCCGGTTTTGCTGAAGACGGGGGGATCCCGTTGGGACAGAAGCCGGTTGGGAGCGATGTCGTCATGGAAAGTGTTGAGCGGGAGATCAAATCGATCCCGGAAGATACAGCGAACCTCGTCGCTGATGCGGCCATGGTGGTTGTGGATGATGCTTCGGCCGCGAGCCGGGCGGTCGCCTCGGTGTTCCACCCGGACCCGCGTGAAAAAACCGCCCGCAAAGGCGCGCTGGAGATTGCGGAGGCCTGGGATGTCTCCGACGAGCTGCATGTCCGCTCCTACACCGTCAGCGATGAAATAGCAGACCTGCTGGAAACAGAAGCGACCCGCATGGACGGACCCAGCATGAACGTCGAAGGGTTTTTTAAAGACATTGAGTTTGGAGAGGGGGCCTCTGCGTATTATATGCCGGAGCTGAAACGCCTGGTGGTGCGCCAGACGATGGAGCATCTTCTGGCCATTGAGTATGAACTGGCCGATTACCAGGCGGCCGGCCGCGAGCTGCTTGATCATCAGGTTGAAATTGAAGTCAAATTTGTGGAGGTCAGTCAGACCACGCTGGATGAGCTGGGGTTCAACTGGACCTTTAACAGCAAGTTCGGCGGGGACCTGAATCTTTTTGATGATGTTTCCCTGCCGCAGGGAACCTCTTTGTTCAGCGACGGGCTGCGCACGGCCTCTTCCGTGCTGGGGGCGTCCAGTCCGGGCCTGCTTGGCGTCCGCAAGGTAAGCGGAAGCTTGAGCTGGGATCTGGTGATCAAGGCGCTGGAGCAGGCGGAAGACACCGATGTGCTTTCCGCGCCGCGACTGGTTACGCAGGACGGGCAAACCGCCACCATTGAGGTCGGCGAAGAACGGCAGGTTCCGCTGAGTTATGATGTCAATCAGCAAAACACCAGTGTGTATGTAGAGCATACCGACTGGGAACTGGAGCTGATGGGGGTCACGCTGGAGGTGACACCCGAGCTGCGCGGGGAGGACCTGATTCGTCTTGAGCTGAATCCGAAGGTGGTCGATCTGATCGGGTACGACACCTATCAGGTAACGCCGACCAACACCGCCATGACATACTATGTGTATCCAACGGCCGTGGGAAACAACCGTGATCTGCCTGTTCTGGATGCCAGGCTGCCGTATTTCCGCGTTCGTGAGATTGAAACGGCCGTAACCGTTTCTGACGGCAGCACCGTCGGCATGGGGGGGCTTATCTACGACAAACTGGAGACCTTTACCGATAAGGTGCCCGTTCTCGGCAGTATTCCGCTGGTCGGCCGTCTCTTCCGCTCGGAAGGTGAGCGCAGCATCAAGCGCAATCTGATGATTTTTGTGACAGCGACGCAGGTTGATGTGAACGGACGGCGTGTTGCCGACCTGAACATGGCGAACTAACCGATTTTATCGAAGGAGAAAAGGTATGCAAAAAGCATTAAAAATCTGGATGTCCGGCCTGTTGTTCAGCGGGGTCGTATTCGCCGAGCCGGATTCAGTCGAAAAAATTATGAACGATCTGTCGGCCTACTCGGCGGAGGGGTCCGCTGTTGACCGGGACGAGGCCCCCGCCGCTGACGAGTCGAGTGACTCGGTGGAATGGCAGGCCGGGATTGAATCGGACGAGGTCCCCGCGGCTGCCGGTTCGAGTGAGCCGGCAGAACCATCCGGGGTGGAAGCGGACGATGTTCCTGTCGCACAGGAACCTTCTGCTGCCCCCGCGGATGAATCGGTGGAATGGCAGGCCGGATTTGTTGCCGAACCTGTCGCCGAGACGGAAACGCCCGCGGGAGAGGTCGACTGGGATGCTGAAATGGAAGCCAGCCGGGCGCTCTTTGCGCAAGGGGAGTTTGTTCAGGCTCAGAAAGGCTTTGAGAAAATCCTGAATGCGCTGCCTGAGAATAAAACGGCCGCACTGTATCTGCGCTGCCTTCGGGAACGCGACCACCGGCATGCCCGCGATGCGCAATTGAGCGCGGTCGATGCCGCGTGGGAAACCGAGGTGGTGCTTCGCTCCTATCCACTGTCCGCAGCCGCCTGCCGGAAAATGGCACTGACGGATGTGCAGGAGGTGACCGATGTGCGGGCGCTGTTTCCTCAGGTCTCCTTCCCGGAAGGAACCTCCGCCCTGTTTCAGCCCAAACGCCGGATTCTGTTTGTGCGCAATACACTCGAAAACTTTGAGGTGATCGAAGCGACGCTGGACGCCCTGAATATTTTGAAGGACGAAAGCGACGTGGAGCAGATCGAAATCGAAACCAGGTTTGTCGAGGTGTCGGACGGAGCACTCGAAGAGCTTGGATTCCAATGGAACTTCAACGATCCGGTCGGCGTGGGGGCCGACGGAACCGATCTGGATATCTACGATGGTCCCGGCGGTCTGTTCGCCGACGGGCTGCGCGGCAGCCCGTCCGGAAGCTCTCCGGCACTGCCCTTCAGCCGCGTGAATGAACTGGGGGATACCGAAACCCGGGCGGCTGCCGGTGCATGGAATGCATTCCGCTTTGCAGATACGTTTAACCAATTCCCGGCTGACCTTCGGCTGCAGTATCAGGGAAGCGATCCGGTCGAACTTTTTATCAGTGCGCTCGACCAGCAGAGCGGAACGGACGTGCTGTCTGCACCGCGCGTGCTGGTGGAAGACGGCGAAACCGCTGTCATCCGCGTCGGGGAGAGGCACAGCTTTCCGGAAGTGTATGAAGTCGATGCCGACGAAGGGAACATTGCGCACGTGGTGTATCAGGACTTTGAAGAAAAACTGCTGGGTGTTGAACTTCAGGTGACCCCGGCGGTCAAAGAAGAGAACATCATTCTGGAACTGAATCCGAAAATTATGGAGCTGGTTAGCTGGCAGAACTATCAGGTTGCCCCCGAAGACTCGGTCTATAGCTACTACCAGTATCACACGACGAAGCTGTTCGACCACGACCCGATCGTCGCACGTCTGCCGGTGCTGAAAAAACGGGCGATCGAAACCATCGTCACGATTGCAGACGGCAGCACCATCGGGATGGGGGGATTGATTAATGAGCGCACCGAGGCGTTCGAAGACAGCGTGCCGCTGCTGGGGCGCATTCCGCTGGTTGGACGGCTCTTCCGTAACGAAGGGGAACGGACGGTCAAACGCAATCTGTTGATGTTTGTTACCGCCAAGCGGATTCAGCCGAACGGGCGCGCAAACACGTCCTACTCGTTTGAATAGATAACGGCGGTCGGCCCGGTTGAATGAATTGAGCGGGGTAAACCTTGAGACAAAACATGATAAATCGACTTTTTCTTTGCGGAGCGGCTCTTTCGCTGTGCGGAATGATCGCGTACGCCGCGATCCCCGACGAATGGACGTTTGAGGTTGAGCCGGCGGGTACAACGCTGAGCGGAGCCGTTAATTCCGGTACAGACGGGTCGACGTTTGAGGCGGGGGGCGACGGGCTCCTCGAAACCGACGGGCAGGGGCTGCTTCAGAGCACACCCGCCGGAGGCAGTCTGTGGAACGGGGTGGAACTCGATGCCGACATTACGGACAAAAGCAATCTCTACCTGCGGTACGATCTGGAGTACGATTTCTCCTCACCGGCTTACACCCATGGGACCTCTCTCGGGATTTCTTTTGTCGATGAGGACGGCGGAAAACTCACCGGCCTCATGTTTGCGTACGAAGAGCAGGGCCCGGGAACCGCTCCGGCCGGCCGGACATTGCATAAGGTCGCGGGCGGCTTTGAAGAAGCAGGAACCCTGACCGCCATCGCCCACGTTTCCAACGGCACCCTGAGAGTCTGGTACAATGCAAACCAGACCAACGAACTGGTTGAGTCGATGCCGTCTGTTCAAACGAATATCGGGCCGATGACCATTCAGGCATTGCGTGTTCAGGCCGCCGGGGACCTGATTCCCGCCGGGGACTCTGTGGCCGTGGAAACGATTCGAACCGCCGATACATGGGAAGACATCACCGCTGCAGGCGATGTCGGCCCGGTTCTCTCGGAGAATGCGGTCACCCTTCGCGTGGCCCCGGGGGAAACAAACTCCGCGACCATTGATCTTTTTAATACCGGCCAACATGAGATTTCCTTTGCAGTAAGCGACGATGGACGGATTCCCGGCCGCTATTTCTGGAAAAGAAAAACCACTCTGCGCTATCCGTTCGGCCCCGCTTCCGTTTATCCGGACACCGTTTTTGATTGGCCGGGCGACCAAAGCACCCCGATGGAAATCGGGTTTGATTTCCCGTTTTTCGGCAATGCATATCAGCAGTTTTCAGTGGATCCATTTGGAAAACTGACGCTTCTTTCCGATGACAATCCCGACGCGGCGGTCGTGCCGTTTGAGTCCTCTTCACCCATTGACCGTTCAACCATTCGCTATCGCAAAGAGGCAGACCGTTTGATTGTGGCCTGGGGCAACGGTTCCGGGCAGGAATTTCAGGTCTGGCTTCACGCCGATGGAACCTTTGAGTATCTCTATGAGCTGGGCACCTGGGACGGGTGGACCGGGGTCATCGACGACCGGGGCCAGAGATATAATATCGACTACACTCCGGGTGAAGTGTCCCGTGCCGAGAGTTTGTTGACCAAATCGGAGCCTTTTGTGACGTATCAGCCTGATAACGGAAGCATCAGCGGGGCCGGGTCTCAAAGCCTGACCTTTACCGCAGCGCCCGATGATCAGCAGGTTCCCGGAACGAATCAGTTCACCGCGCGGGTGGAGTGGGCCGGACAGGTCGATGAGGTTGATGTGACGGTGATTGTGGAGCCCGCCGTCTACCGGCTTGATGTGGCCGGCACCTTTGCCTTTGACGGTCCGGCCGGTTCGATTTCACCGGATGCACTGATGACCATCACCAACAGCGGAAATGTGTCGCTTCCCTACACACTATACAATAGTGATCTGCGTGAAGCCGGTTATGTGGAGGAGACCGAATCCGCTTATTCCTGGGTCAGTATCCCGAATATACCGCAATACGAGCTGGCCGAATCTCAACTGGGCACCGAGCCGGTCTCCATCGGCTTTCCCTTTGTCTGTTTTGGCAGGACCTGGACTCAATTGATCGTCGAAGCGGATGGAACGCTGTTGTTCGATAACGGTGACACCATTGTTCCGTTCTCCAACAGGCAGCACATGGGCCTCAATTCGAGGGTGCGGGCCTTTTCCAGCCCGGATGCCACCCGCTTTGTCGTTACCTGGGACTATCTTGTTCAGCCGGAGGGCTCCGACAGTCAGCGCTTCCAGGCTGTACTGCATCGTGACGGGCGGGTTCAGTTTAATTACCGCCGCATGACCGAGGGGTGGCAGAACGGCACAATCGCCCTCAAACCCGATGATCCAAACCTGCTGGTGAATCCCGGGTTTGAAGAGGCGTCGATCGATCCCTGGAACAGTCTGTCCGGAGCGTCGTTGAGTCGGGCGGACAACGCCCGGTCCGGAGAGGGGTCTGCGCGCGTTGATTTCCCGAATCAGGCCAACTCCTTCATGGAGCAGGTTGTGGCGATTGACGCCGAAAAACATGCGCAGTACAACGTTCGGTACTCGGTTAATGCGGACGATTATGCCGATCCGTTTGAGGTCCGGGTGTTCATACAGGAGCAGCCCGGCGGGGAGTTTTTTATCTTTGATTTCATCCCGCTGGCGGCGGGGTCGAATGGCTGGGTCGATGTCAGTCACTCCTACACCGTAAGCGCGTCCTCTGTGACGTCCGTCTCGTTCGCAGTGCAGGGGTTCCCCGGCGGGTCTCCGGCGGTGGGGGGCCATTTCTTCATTGATGATTGTGCGCTGGAGCCGGTTGGCAGCGTGATCAACCCCGCCGCCGGTTCGCTTGTAACAGACCGGAACAGCTCCGTTGAGGATGTCTATGAAACGGTTTCTGTCACAAACGACTGGATCGGCGGTGTCATACCGGTCGTCAGTACGACCAATGTGTATGTCGGAAAGCAGACGAACTACCAGCCAACGATTACATCGCGGACTCTTGCATTCAGACCGGGAGAAACCGGCCTTATCAGCTATTCTCCGGTCGCCGCCACACTCCCGGCCGGAGCGACGGGGCAGGTAATCCTGAAGGCGGATGCCCGTACACTGGAGGAAAATGATACCCTCGAGGCAACACTCCTGTTCAGCCATCCCGGCGGGGAGTCATCCAGCGATGTAACCTTTACCGCAACCGCCGCGGCCGCCTCCTCCGCGGCCGCACCCTCCGCCGCCGCCATGCCGGCCGCTGAACAGCGTGCCGCGATGTGGGGGGCTGACCATCCGGTGGTGTCCAGTCTGATGAACGCCGACGGCTCCCGCCTGCTTTCGTGGCCGGCTCCAGCGGACAATCTGACACGAACATATAACATCCTGTATACGTTCGATCTGACTGAGAAATGGAAGCTGCTCGATACGGTTACCAATGCGACAACGTATTTGGATGCGATCCATCACGACGAGCCGGTCATTTATTACAAGGTAACAGTGCAGTAATTCGGGGTTTGTTCACAATGAACAGTCGAGTACGCAGAAATTTTTTTAAACGGGCGGTTTTTCTCCCCTTCTTCAGTATGTTCCTGGGGGCCTTCACCGCGGTCGGGCAGATCGAAACCAATGATCCGGCTCAAATGAGTGCCAGCGGCCTGCTGGGTGAAGCCGCCCGCTTACTGGCCGAGGAACGCATGACGGAGGCCGTTCCCCTTCTGAAGAGTTATCTTGTGCGCATGAGCGACACGGAGGATGTGCGGGTGCTTGCACTCATCCAGGAGGTTCGCCTGAAGCTTGGTAAAATATATATTTATCAGGGGAACCCCGCAGAAGCGGTTGGCTATTTGCAGGACTATCTGGACAGCCTTCCCTGCTATAAACCGCGCGAAGCACTGAAGCTGCTGGCCGTCAACCAATCGAAGCTTGCGCACTATCAGGAATGTGTTGCCGCTGCCGAAGAAGCGCTGACCCGCCCGCCGCCGAGAGAGCTGATCGTCGATGAACAGGCGGTCTCGATTGACGATCTGTCCGAGGAGGAACTGGGCGGATTCACGACCCGCCAGATGAAGCGCTTTGAAGAGATGGCCGATGAGTCCGACGATCTGACGGAGGGCTTTTCCTCCGGTGCGCCCGAGCCGGAACCCGACTATACGCTTGACGAGCTGCTGCTCCTGCACATGACGCTGGCCGAGGCCTACACGGCCCTGGAAGACTGGGAGTCCAGTCTGGAGCATTATCAGTTTGTAATCGATCAGGCGAAGCAGGGCGACCGCCGTGGATTTGCAGCCATGCAGATGGTTTCGGCGCTGATCAGCCTGGAACGCAGCGGGGAGGCCGCTTCGCTTGTCGCCGATCTGTACGAGACCGATGTCCGCTATGAACTGCGGTTTAATATGGCCTTGATGGACGCGGCGGAAGCGCTGGTTGAACAGCAGGAATATGCCCGCGCTCTCGTATTATATCGCAGGGTTGTTCCTCGTCAGGAAATCGTGGATTACCGGGCCGTACAAATGAATAAGATCCGCCGCAAAACCGGTCTCCCGGATGTGCAAATCAGCATCGTGACCAACAGTGCCGGCCGGATTGAAACCCTGTTCGGAAATCAATATGCACAGATCACCACCGAGGGAGACGGCTCGGACGCTTCCTTATCGCTTCCTCCCAAGCCGCAAGCGCTGCTGCAGCTTGAAGAGCGGACCGGAGCGGTGATGTCTTCTCCGCCCTACGAGCAGGAGGTCATCTACCGGATGGGGCAGCTCTTTGCCGGGGCCGGCCGGCCGTGGGAGGCTGTTGTGGCGTTGCGGTCCGTTGCCGACCGCAACCCGGACGGGGACATGGGACAGCGCGCATTTTATGAATCATTGCAGATCCTGACAGACCCGCTTGAAGAGTATGCGCAGGTTGAAACCCTCGGCATGGCCTTTTTGGAGAAATACCACGCCGGGCTCGGACCCCGCCAGGTGGCTCATGCACTGACCGGTGCCTTCCAGCGGCAGGAGAAAATGAAGGCGATCAAAGGGCTGCTTCCGATTATTCAGCGATTCGAATTTTCCGACGATCCGGTCGTCCGGCAGGTCGAGTGCGAGCTGTACTACATGCAGGCCGTGGCCGATATGGTTTTATTGAACTATAAAGAAGCGGAAGCCGGGTTCCGTTTGGTGCTGACGAAGTTTCCGGATTCTCATCAGGACGATAATGCCTCCTACTGGCACGCGATGTCCCTTCTGTTCCTCCAGAATTACCGGGACGCGCTGGCCGAATTTGAGGCCTATCAACAGAAATTTCCCGATGGAAACTGGCTCGATACGGTCGATTTCCGCCGCGGAATCTGCCTGTTCGGCCTGGAACGGTACGACGAGGCCGAAGCCTGCTTCACCAGGGTGATCAATACGTATGAAGATTCAAAGGTTTATCCCGACGCCTGCAGCATGCGCGGGGACCTGCTCGCCGCAAAGGGACTGCTCGATCAGGCGCAGGCCGACTATGAGGAAGCCTTCAAAACCGCTCGGAATCCGCGCCAGGCCGGCTATGCAACCTTTCAAATGGCATCGATGTTTGAGCTTGAAGAGCGCTACGAGGATATTCTTTCAGTGGTCCATGCGTATCTCGAACGCTATGGCGAAGACGCCGACGTTGCCAAGGCCGCTTACTGGGTTGGAAAAACCAAGCTGGCGCAGGGGCGCACCGGTGAAGCCGTATCGGCTTACCTCGACGCAATTGTTGAATACGGCCATAATATCAGTCAGGACGGCGTCGATCTGATCATTAATGAGCTGGTGCAGATGTCCCGTCGTCAATTAACGGATGAAGAGGTTTCAGAGCTCACAACCAATCTGAAGGCCGCCCGCCAGGCGGCGGAAAATGAAACGCTCGATCTTCGCCTGCGGGTCCTGCTTGCCAAGCTGAATGAAACCGAACGGGCACTCGGAAAAGAACTGATGGCTGAGCTCGACGACCTGACTCTGGCTCCGCCCCCGGTCCTGGGGATCATCTGCGATGCATCCGTTGAAGAAGAAGATTATTCCCGTGCAAAAGAGATTTTCGAGCTCTTTCTGACCCGCTTCGAAGAGTCCGAATTCATGCGGTCGGCCTATAAACTGCGCGCATACGATCTGTTCGCCGCGAATGACCTGGCCGGCGCCATGAACAGGGTGGCAGACGCGCAGGCACGATACGGAACCGATCCGGATGTGGCCTGGGCGCAACTGCTGAAAGGCCGCATTGAACTGGAAAACGGAGACCGGGCCGCCGCCCGGGAAACCTTCCGGGCGATTCTAACCGTACGCGCCTGGCGCGGCGTCCCCTACGCCAGGGCAACAATGGCCCTCGGCGAAACCGAGGAAGCCGCCGGAAATCCTGTTCGGGCGTTCGGGTGGTATCAGCGGGTCTATTCCCTGTACAAGGCCTATGATGACGGATACTGGGCCGCTGAAGCGTATTTGGCCAGCGCACGCTGCCTCCGGAAAATGGGCCGCGAAAACGACCGGCGAAACACGTTCCGGGCGATGCTGTTCGATCCATATGTAAACACCCTGCCGCAGGCCGAGACGGCGCGAGCCGCGCTGGGCGCGGAGGAAGTGATGGAAATTAACCGGATGCTCGCCGCGGGAAACCAAACCAATATAACCGTAACCCTTGATGCAGAGAGTATGGAGTGATGAAGAAGATCCTGTTGTTTTTAACCCTGTGGCTGATCGCAGAAGCCGCTCTCGGCACCGATGAGGCCACAGAGACCCGGCCCGTCGATCAGCGAATTGCCGGCCTTTCCGATCCGGCAGCCAAACTGTTCTTCACCGCCCGCCTTGAACGCGTCAACGGCGATTTCAAAAAGGCGATCCAAACGGCGGCTCAGGTGGTCGTTTTACATAGCGACCGGTCCGATTGGCTGGCGAAAAGTGAGCTCTTGTGCGCAGAACTTTATGTGGACCTGGACATGTTGGACGCTGCGGATGCAACCCTCCGGCAAATTCAGCAGATGTATGCGGGAATGGATGTGGCTGCGCAGGCGGACGCATTGCAACTGAAAATCGAAACATTGAAACGCGAAGGGAAAGACGAATGATGAAAAAAAGCGTACTGGCCGTCGGGCTGTGTCTGGCAGCCGGCAGTGCTGCGGCGCAGGAAGCGGCCGCATTAACTACCGAAAATGCCACGCTGTGGCAGTTGATCAAAACCGGCGGCATTACCATGATCCCGCTGGGGATCCTGTCCTTTCTGATGGTGGTATTCATTGTGCAGAATTTTATTTCTCTGCGGGAAAAAACCCTGCTGCACAAAGAGATGCTCCCGGAGCTGCTCGACATGATGTTGAACAAAAAAGTGCGCGAGGCGCTCCTCTACTGCCGCAAACACCCCTCCATGTTCACCAATACCTTCGCGGCCGGCCTGGAGCGCTGCATGAAGGGCTCCGTAGACTTCGCAAAAGTACACGAATCCGTCGAAGAGGCCTCCGTTGAGCAAACCACCCAGCTGATGAAGCCGATCGACTACCTCTCCATTATCGGTGCCACCTCGCCGATGCTCGGGCTGCTCGGGACCGTGATGGGGATGATTAAAGCCTTCCAGACCATGGGATCGCAGGGCATGGGCAAACCCGAAGTGCTCGCCGGAAACATCGGCGAAGCGCTGATTACCACCGCGACCGGTCTCATTATCGCCATCCCCGCAATGGCCTTTTACTTCTACTTCAAGAAACGCTTCGACAAAACCCTCGCCACGCTCGGCCGCAACCTGAGCTACCTGTTTGACGCGCTCGAAACCGGCGAAAAACCGCTGACCTTTATGGACGTGGACGCTCTCGAAAAACTGAACGACTGATATGAAACTCCGACGTAAAGACGCAGATGACGTCGCCATCGATATGTCGCCGATGATCGATATGGTCTTTCTGCTGCTGATCTTTTTTATCGTGGCCTCTCAAATTGTCAAAGTGGAGAAGGTCCCGATCGAATTGCCTGCGGCAGCCTATGCCAAAGTCCCCGAAGATGAAACGGGGCGCTATCTCATCACGGTGACAGCGGAAGGAGACCTGTACGCAGGTCCTGCCTCGGAACAGGTAACCATTGATCAGCTCAAAGAGAGAGTTGCCCGGGAACTTGAAAACGATGAAGACCTGCGGATTATGATCCGTGCAGACGGCGATACGGAATACGGCGTAAACGAAAAAATCATGGAGGCCTGCGCGGATGTCGGCGCCGTGGACATGATTATTGCTGCATTTGAAGAGTAGGGAGGGTTGTGAATTTAAGTAAAAACAGAGGATCGGAATCGACCAGGGTGGAGCTGCAGATTGCCCCGCTTATTGATGTGGTGTTCCTGCTGCTGATCTATTTTATGGTGACCGCTTCCCTGGTTAAAAAGGAAGGCGATATTTCTTTTCTTCTGCCGGCGAGGGTGTCCCAGCCGGAAAAAATGGACGTGCCGGTTGAAGTGCTGATCGAAATCGATGCGGACGGAACGGTTGTTTTCGAAGGAATGCAGTTCCCCCGGGAAGACCGCGAGCTCGGCGACCTGGTCAACCATATCCGCGGGCTCAAACAGATCGCCGTATCGCAAAAAGCCCCCTTTTTTGTTAACGTAATGCCGGAGAAGACGACCCGGCACAGGCGCGTGGTCGATGTCATGGACGCCTGTGCGGCGGCCGCGGTGGATAATCTGTCCTTCAGTAAAAGCATGTAACGTAAAATTGAACGATTGAATCAATGAACAGGAGGCGCTGTATGAAAATGAAACTGTTATCCGTAATGTTGCTCGCCGGCTGCCTGGCGGTTTTCGGAGAGATCAGTGAGGAGGAGATGGAACGGCTGGGGCGGTACGTCGGAATCGACTCGGTCCGGGATAATACCTTTCGGAATGATGATCGCGAAAAAATTGAAGTTCTTGAATTCAATACAACACAGGATGAGCGCAATACAGAGGGCTACCGGGTTCGTGTTACGCTCGAGCTGACGGATAAAAGCAAGAACAAGTACTGCGCTCAGCTCATGCGCAGTCAGCGCGAAGTGAACTCGGAGTATACGGGACAGGATCGCTGGGAGTTTCATGTGCCGCACGGCGAGCTGGAGCGGCCCAAGGTGTCTGCCTATGTGGTGGAATACGGAATCATGGATGAAGAAACCTTCGTTCCGCTCGCCGTGGAAATGGACGATGTGGACAGCGTGGAAGAACTCACATCCCGCTGCACGTCGCGGATCGAAGACGGCGTCAAACTGAAACACGCCTATTATTACCGCGACCTGCAGTCCGAGAAACAATCCATCCTTCGAACCCTGAGAAAATAGCGCTCCCCGGCTGCAAATGAAACGGAATGTAGACATCGTATGAAACGGTTGCTGAAAAAGACCAAAGGCCTCATTAAGGGAACCCCGACGGCCGTGTTGATCAGTGTCCTGGTCCATCTTGTCATTTTATTCATGGCGGGAACGCTGGTCGTCTTTTCGGTCATCAAAAAGCAGGAAAAAAAATTCGTTCCGCCTCCGAAGGTTGAACGCCCAAAAATGGATCTCAAAAAACCCCGGGTTAAAGTGAAAGAAACAGCCAAACCGCGGCCCACGCAGCGTATCACCGCGAAATCGGTGACAGGCATGGAAAACATCGACCTTCCCGAGGTTTCCGATATGGGCGGAACCGGACTTGGCGGCGGGATCGGCGGCTTCGAAATGATTCCCGATGCGTCGGAAATGAGCCTGTTCGGCGGAACGCGATCCCTTTCGATCGGTAACGATTTCGAAGGAACCTTTTACTCCTTCGAGCTGAATCGTCGCGGGGAGTTCACCCCGGTAAACCGCCACGGTGTGAATGAGGCTGTTAAGAGATTCATTAATTCCGGATGGAACCCCCGTGTGTTTGCCCCGTATTACCGCTCGCCGCAGAAACTCTATACCACCTGCCTGATGATTCCTCCCGTTGCGTCCGAGCTGGGCCCGGAGCAGTTTGGTGTAAATCTCGGGGAAGGCGTCAGCCCGGCCTACTGGATGATTCACTACAAAGGGAAAATTGCCCATAAAGAGGGGGGACGGTTCCGGCTGTGGGGTGCAGGCGACAATTATCTGATCGTTCGAGTGAATAAAAAGATTGTGTTGCAGGCCTCGTTCAAAAACTCCCGTCCGGGAATCGTCGGGTTTAACGATTCGTTGGCGGATTGGGCCCCCTCCGATGAGCGTACCGACGAATATCGATTCGGAATCGGCAGGGTCACAATCGGGGACTGGTTCGAGCTCGAACCCGGCGTTCCCGTCGAGATGGAGCTTCTTTTCGGGGATTATCAGGGCGGCTGGTTCGAGGCCATGGTGAATGTCGAAAAAGAAGATGTTGATTATGATAAAAACCGCGAGGGCATGCCCATTCTCCCGGCATTTAAAACGGCCGAGATTCCGGAGCCGCTCAAAGAACAGATGAAATTCCTGTTGATACCCGGAGAAACCGATCTCGACAGCGACCTGATGTTTAACATTCATTAGTCAGTTGAAAACTGTATGAAAAAACACTGCTTCATTGGACTGATCGGGGTGCTTCTGGCAGGGGCCGCCTTCCCGGAAGTGCGCATCTGGCGGGACCGGACGGGACGTCAGGTTGAAGGGTCGTTTTCCAAAATGATCGGGAGTGATGTCATGGTGGTTTCTCCCGCCAGGGAAAAAATCTATCTCCCGTTCTCCAGCCTCTCTCAGGGCGACAAAGACTACCTCGCCGAGAGACTGGTCCCGGAGACCGAAATCCGGTTTTTAAAGAAAAGTGCCTCGAAGGTCCGAAGTAAAAATGCGCTTCCAAACGATTATGTGTCGATCGTTACCGGGGTGGTCGAGGTTCAATCAAAAGAGAAAACCCCGAATGATGCCCTCCGCGCAGAAGCCTGTATGGTTGGCAGGGAAAGAGACTCCGGGAAATATAAACTGATCTGCAAGGCATCGTCCGTTCTTGAGTTTACCGAAGAGAACAACTATCGGGATCAGTTCCGGATGGTGGGAGAGAGCCGCTACTATGAGGAGTATAACTATGAGATCCGCGGCGTCGAATACGTCGGGTATGCCGTGTTTGTTCTGAACCGCCGGAATGAAATCGTCCATCATGACACCAACCTGTCCTGGCTTACGGAGGATAAGTTTGAAGCCTTTCGTAAGCTGCAGACCTGGTATTTCTTTGCTGAAAGCTGCCGGCGGGTTTCGACGCCCCGCCCCGCGTACACCGAAAACCGGGTCGGAATTTTTTAGTGTGAGATGATTTTTAAAGAACAGTCCGCTGAATGTTTATCAACTCAAATCCAGTATCTGAATGAACCGTATTTTCAATATAAATAAATATGCACGGATCGGGGTGTTGGCTGCCGTGCTCACATCGCCATACGCGCTGGCTCAGGAGTCGTCCGTTGCGCAAATGAGTTTCTCAGACCTGATCGCACGGGCGGAATACGCCATTGAAAACAATGAGCATTCAGCAGCCATTCCGGTGCTCAAAGAAATTATAGCCCGCGCAGGGGAGCTGGACGACGACGACGCACGCAAGAGCGTGCAGATGGCGCGCCTTCAGTTGGGATCCGCATCCCTGAAGCTGACGCGCTTTACCGATGCCCGTACATACGCAAAGGCCTATCTCGCGGGGAATCCGGTAGAGGATCGCATGGCCGCTCTGCAAATAGTAAGTCAGGCTGCGATGGCCGAAAAAAACTGGGAAGAACTGAAGCAGTATGCAGACATGATGCTGGCCGAACAGGCGGGCCTGAAAGACACAGAAACCGCCAGACAGTTTTTACTTCAGGCACTTTTCGGCCTCCGTGAGTATCAGGCCGCTCTCGAGCTGCTTCCCGAGGTCATGAACAGCACCAATGATCCGGATCGTATCCTCGCATACAGGATTATAAAAATTCGCTGCTTGTTTGAAACCGGCCGAATCGACGAACTCATTACGCTTCTGCCGGTCATGTTTCGCGGGGACTCCCGTGAGAATATTTCACTCAATCTGACCTTGCTGCGTATGGGGGATCAGCTGTTTGACCGAACAGAGTACCGCAAGGCACTGGCGATCTATCGCCTGGTGATGCCGAAGACCGATTTGTTGCGCCGGCAGCGCGAAAAGCTGGAAGCGTACCAGTCGGAACGAGGGGTCGATGCGGCGAAAATTGAAGAGAGTGAAAAGGCGCTGAAACAGCTTCAGTCGGTACCCGACTACGATATCCACATCGCATTCCGTGCCGCTCAAATCTATTCCGAACAGAAACGCTTCTGGGAAGCCGTGGTGCTGTTTGAGCAGCTCTATAAGAAGCACCCGGAAAAAGATCAGGGGAAGGCTGCCTATTTCCAGAAAGTGCTCGTTCTGTTTACCCTCGGCGCCGACGAAGAGGCGGTTGCAGAAAGTATCGACTATTTGGAAAGCAACCCGTCGGGGCTCTACCCGCGGTTGATCTGCACCCGGCTGGCGCAACATTATGTGCAGCAGGGCGCGCTGGATAAAGCCCTGGCCCTCGGCTCCCGGTTTGCCGATCAATGGACGCCTCCGGCGGATGAGCCCGAGCTCGCTCAGGAGACGGATTTGCGCTACCTGTTCAGTTTCGCACATTTCAAACTCGGCGACTACGAAGAAGCGTATGATGCGTTTGATCGTGTGATTCAGATGGCCCCGGATTCCCAGGCCGCGATCGATTCAAATTATTGGAAAGCAATGTGCCGGCTGCTTCAGCAAAACTATGAAGTCGCCTATGAGCAGTTTATGAATTACCGGCAGCGGTGGCCGCGCGCATCATTCGCACCGGCCGCCCTGTTCCGGGCCGGCGTGTGCCGTTTCGGTCTCGAAGACTACACCGAATCCAAACGGCTTCTGAAAACATTCATTGACGAATATCCCTCGGATGCCCAGATGCCGGAGGCGCTGTCCATGTACGGGGACCTTCTGGCTGCAGACGGCCGGATTGATGCGGCGCTGGCACACTACCAACGGGCCCTGAAGATCGTGGAGGAAAACGTTTCCCGTACGACAGACCCGATGCTCAAAAAACAAATGGTGGCTCCGGCCACCTATGCGGTTCTGCAGGCGGCACAGGCCCTTGAGGCGGACGCCGGGGCGTATGCCGAACAGGAACAGTTTGAAACGGCCGAAATGAAATACCGCCGGATCATCCAGTGGATGGAACGCTACATGAAAAGCTTCGGCGAAAACGGCAGTTTGGCCGAGGCGGTTTTCTGGATCGGCAAAGCACAGGTTGAGCTCGGAAACCCCGCTCAGGCCGTCGCATCCTATCTGGACACGGTGATCGAATACGGCACCGATCCCTCCCGGGAAGGAGTCACCGAGATTCTCTTCGATCTCGCCGATATCATCCGCAACCGGCTTCCTTCTGATCAGTTTCAGCCGACGGTTGCTGCGATTCAGGATGCCCGCAATCGTGCCGCATCCCGTACGCTGCAGATCCGGCTGGATGTCCTTCTCGCCGAGCTGGAGGGAACAGGTGCTGCGCTGGGCCGGCGGCTGCTGGAACGTGAAAAAACGCTCGATGACGTTCCGCAGTCAGGGCTTGCACTGATGAGTTCCGCCCTCATGGAGCAGAACGATTATTCCCGTTCCAAAGAGTTTTTCGATCATTTTGCCGAGCACTATAAATCCTCACCGTTCCGTGTTACGGCCTATCAGTTGCGTGCCGAGGATCTTTATGCGCAGGGGGATCTGGACGGGGCCTATACCCTGGCAGAGGAGGCCCTCGGCCTGTACGGTGCCATCTCCGAAACCGGCTGGGCCCAGTTGATGAAAGGAAAAATTGAATTGGCTCGCGCCGAACCTGAGGAGGCCGTGAAGACCTTTCATCTGATCTTCAAGGTTCCGGCCTGGCGCGGTCCGATCGCTGCCGAAGCCATGTTCCGCATGGCGGAAGCCCGGGCGCAACAGGGAAACTGTAAAAAAGCCTATGCCTTGTTCGAGCGTACCTACTTGCTCTACAAGGCGTACGACGACGGACGATGGGCGGCAGAAGGATACCTGCGCGGCGCAGAATGCCTCGAGAAGATGGACCGCCCGGCGGCTGCGCGTAACGTATATCGCGCGATGCTGCTGGATAAATATGTTCGTGATCTTCCGCAGGCCGAACAGGCTAAACGTGTACTGGGCCCCGAAGAGACGGCCGCATTGCTGGCCGGCAGCACCAACACAATGGAAACCGTTGAGAAGGAATCGGACGAATGAAAAATCTCTTTCCAGTGATTTCATTGATAATCACCCTGCTCACGGCCGCCGCTCATTCCGAGCCCGAGCCGATCCGGGTCCGTTTCCAGACCCGCGATAAAAAAATTCACACCGGAACTGTGCTCGGGCACACAAACCAATCCATTGTTTTTTTGAAAAACGAAACGACGGATCCGGTTCAGGTTCCCGATAAGCAGATCGCTTTTATCCAGTGGCCGACGGAGCCCCGGTATGAGAAAAAAATCGATCCGCTGTTTAATGACGGGGAATATCGCCGGGCCGCAGCGATGCTCCGTGACATGCTGATACCCTTTGTTGACTACATTTCTCTTCCCTCCAATCTGACGCCCGAATTTGTGCGCTGGATGGTGGCCTCTTTCTGGGCAGGCGACACCGACCGCGCTCAATCGCTCCTTGCGCCGCTCTCTCGTTTCAACAACCCCGAATTTCAACGCGAAGTCCTCTTTTGTCGCGGGCTCATTCAGCTCGAACAGGGCGAATTTCAGAAAGTGGAAGCCTTTTTAAACACCCCGCAGGCCGATTCGGTGTATCCGCAGGATTCCCCCGCACGTCTCTATATTTCGGCACGGCTTCTTCAGCACGAGGAGAAGTTTCAGCCGGCGATCCGTACGGCCGCATTGCTCATGGCTCTGTACAGCCGCGATGCCGACTGGATGCCGAAAGCCGAACTGCTCTGCGCAGAACTCTATTTTCAGATGAATAGGCCGGAGTCCGCACAGTCCGTCTTGGCAGATATCCATCAGTTTTATGATGATCCGAACGTACAAAAAAGCGCTGCGGCCATCGCCGCGAATAAGGGAATGGAGAAGAAATGATGAATAAAAAAACGACCGGTTTGCTCTTCGTGTTAATCAGTACGCTTTCGTCTGTTGCGTGGGCTCAGGAACCCGCCGCCAATGCAGCGGAAAAGCTGACCGTCCTCGACCTGGTCATGCAGGGCGGCTGGGCGATGATCCCGCTGGGCCTGCTCTCGATTGCCATGATTTTCTTTGTGGTTCAGAACATCGTGTCCCTGCGGTCCAAAACCCTGCTGCATACCGAAATGATGCCGGAGTTTCTCAACATGATGGTGGAGGGGAAAACCACAGAAGCCCTGGAGCATTGCCGTGAAAAACCGACCATGTTTACCCTGGTTTTCGGTGCCGGCCTGGAACGCTGCGTCGATGAACAGGACGTCGATTTCGATAAGGTGAAAGAATCGATTGAAGAAGCCACCGTTGAACAAATGACGCAGCTGATGAAACCGATCGACTACCTCTCGATCATCGGCGCCATCGCTCCGATGCTCGGACTGCTCGGCACCGTCTCCGGGATGATTAAGGCCTTCCATACCATGGGAACACAGGGCATGGGAAAACCGGAATTGCTGGCCGGAAACATCGGCGAGGCCCTGATGACCACGGCGACCGGGTTGGTGATCGCGATCCCCGCCATGCTTTTCTACTTTTATTTCAAAAAAGGCTTCAACAAAACCCTGGCCACCCTCGGACGCAACCTCGGGTTCCTGTTTGATGCACTCGAAAAACGCAGAATGCCGCTGGCATTCCGCGATCTGAGTTCCGTTAAAAAAGACGCATAAACCGGGCCGATTTATGAAACTCAATCTCGTAGAAGATTTCGATGTCGACATCGATATGTCGCCGATGATCGATATGGTCTTCCTGCTGCTGATCTTCTTCATTGTGGCGGCCGCTATGGTCGAAATAGATAAACCGGAACTCGATCTGGCGGCGGCTTCTTCCTCGAAAGTGGCGGACGATGTAACCGGCCGGCTCGTGGTTTCGATCGATACGGATGAACAGCTCTATATTGGCGCAAGCGCCGTCAGCGAGGAGCAGCTCCGTGCGCGCCTAACCGATGAGATCAAGGCGAACCCCGACCTGCGGGTGTTGATCCGTTCAGACGAAGCGGTTCCTTATCGAATGAATAAAAAACTGATGAAAATTTGTTCCGATGTCGGGGCCGTTAACCTGATTTACGCTGTGTTTGAAGAGTGATCCCATGAATCTAACAAAAGTACTGCGCGAAGAAAAAGTTGCCTTGCAGATTGCTCCGCTGATCGATGTGGTGTTCCTGCTGCTGATTTATTTTATGGTCACCACCGCGCTGATCAAGAAAGAGGCCGATATCTCCTTTATGCTTCCGGCCAAAGTGGAGCAGGATGAGCCGCTCGACCTGCCCATGGAGATCACCATTGAAATTGCTCCGGAAGGGCAGGTGATGGTCGAGGGCGTCCTTTTCCCCAAATCCGATCGCGACCTGTTGAGCCTGGCCACCCGGCTGACAGAGTTTCGCCAGTCCACCGAGCAGGCCGGAAGTGAATTGATCGTTACCATTGCACCGGATGATGAGGTGCTCCATGCCCGCATCGTCGCGGTCATGAACGCCTGTGCGATCGCAAACGTTAAAAACACCTCCTTCACGCTGAGACCGTAGTTCGATAAAACAGATCATGAAAAAGTTCGTTAAAAAAACAGGCCGGAGTGCAGTCAAAGGCCGCTCGGCCGCATTGGTCATAACACTGGTTGTGCACGCAGCCTTTTTCCTGGTCGCCGGAACCTATGTGGCCCTGGAGGTGATCGAGCGCCAGGAAGCCAGGTTTGAGGCCAAGAAGATTGCTCGCCCGCAGATCAAACTGAAAAAGCTGCAGGTTCCGGTTAAGATTGAGCAGTCGATGAAGCAGCAGACTCCGAAACTCAGCCAACGCATGACAGCCGCTTCCTCCGTTCAGACCAAGTCGGTTGATTTTCAACTGCCGGAACTGACCGGGTTCGGCGGTCGATCTGACGTTTCCGTTGCCGGCGGCGGCTTCGGCGGAAGCCTTGGGTTCGCCACCACACAGCTCAATGTGTTTGGACTCAAAAGCACGGGCGAGAAAATCGTTTTCCTGCTGGATACCGGGGCCAACATGCTGATTGATGAAGTCGGAGGCATTCCGGCCTATACGATTATCAAACAGGAATTGCTGGACCTGATCGGCTCTCTGCCGCCCACCGCGCTGTTTAATGTGGTCCTGTTTGATATGAATTCAGCCCAGGCCTTTTCCCGCGAGATGAGCCCGGCCTCCGATGCAAATATCGAAGAAATAAAGGCGTGGCTTGATCCGCTTAACAGCTCCAAAAACCAGACCGGATTTTCCACGCTCTCCAGCCAGGGAACACCGCTCCGGTTTGAGCCGGCGTTTCCGATTATGAATACGCAGAAAGGCTGGCTCAGCGGGCTTTCCTATGCCATTCAAAAAGGGGCGGACAGCGTTTATTGGCTGGGAGCACAGGACTGGATAATGGATATACATGAAGATCTGTATGCCGAAGTTAAACGCGGAAAGCCTCTGGCGCATCCCAGCGGGTGGCCCCCCGGAAGCCGCGGCCTGGACTATGAATCCTACCCCGGCGGGAAGGAACGGTGGAATGAACTCGTCGCGGAGGCCAGAAAACAGTTCGAGGCCGAAAATAAACAGCGCCGGGAAGACGGGCGGCCCTTGAAGGTTCTTCCGCGCTTAGGAGGCGGCTATGAGTTGGTTCAGGAGTATTTCCCCGGCAAACCGTTAATAAAGCACATACAGCAAAACACATTCTATAACTATACGGGCGCCGATCTCATCGATTACATAGAGACCATGCTGGAAAAGTATACGGCTGAAGATCCCCGTTCTGCAGCCATCGGAATAAAAAAGAGAGACTTTTGTTTCAATGTGATTCATTTTGTTCCGCAAAGCGGAACAGACACCGTTGCAGGAGAGCCCTTTGAGCGTCTCCGGGCTGCCGCGAGGGAATTCGACGGACGCTATATTCAGGTCAAAGGCCTCGATGCGATCCAGTCCGCCGCCGCGGGGACCGGAAACTAATCCCCGACTGGATCGGGATCCGGCGTTCGTGTAAAACAGGGTTTCGAAAAATCGACGAATCCGTGACGGCGGTACGGTTCAAAAAAACACGGGATGCTGTTACATTTTTTTGAACGATCGTCACCGAAAATGTAACAACCCGAAAGGACCCGGATGCAGATTCAACTCAATGAACGCCCGGTTGAGACGGACGCCGAAACGCTCTTTGAGCTGCGTGATGCCGTCAAACCGGATGCCGATGTGGTCATCCTCAACGGCGCGGCGATGAGCACGGATATGCCGCTGACCGCCGGCGATGATGTCTGTCTGATCAAGCGCGGCGCCGTGCCGTCCGGGGAAGAACTCGAAGCACTGATGGCCGCGCGCCATACCCCCGGGGTCCATCATAAGCTCAAGGCCGCCGCCGTCGGCATCGCCGGTCTCGGCGGACTCGGTTCGGCCATCGCCGTGGCGCTTGCGCGCGTCGGCGTCGGCAGGTTGATCCTGGCCGACTTTGATGTGGTGGAGCCGAGCAACCTCAATCGCCAGCAGTATTTCGTCGATCAGCTCGGCCTGCCGAAAACCGACGCACTGGTTTCCACCCTTCGGAAAATCAATCCATTCGTTGAACTCGAAGCGCACACGGTGAAGCTCACGCCGGACAATTTGTTTCCAATGTTTGGAAAAACCGATGTCATGATCGAGGCCTTTGATCGCGCGGATCAAAAAGCGATGCTCATGCAGGCCTTTGCGGCGGCCTGTCCGGATATTCCGTTCATCGGCGCATCCGGACTGGCGGGGTACGGACCGGAAGAAACCATTGGCGTTAAAAAAATGGGGGAAAACATCTATGTCGTCGGCGACCTTGAAACCGGCGCACGCCCCGGGTGCGGACTGATGGCCCCGCGCGTCGGCATCGCCGCCTCCATGCAGGCCAACCTCGCCCTGCGGTTGATTGTGGGAACAGAGGCATGAAAACTGTTTTGTCTCAAACACAGAAGGGTATATATTCACGCACCGAATAAAAAGGGGTTGTGCCGCCCGTTGAATGCGTTGCCGCCACACGGCATGAAAAGCCAAGGCGGCAGAGCCGCAACCAAAAATTTAACCACGAAATACACCAAATACACGAAAGGGGAATAGCCCGCGAATCACTCGCGCGAGCAAAGCGACGCATAATTTCCGAAGGAAATAACGAAGGGGTTCATCAACACGAATGAAGAATCCTGATTCGTGAATATTCGTGCAGATTCGTGGAAAAAAATGGGGCCGCTGGTGAAGGCCTATGCATGAAACGCGAAGGGAAAATCCGTTCAGAGCATCCTTTTTTTGCTACGCAAAAATGATAGAACCTTCGAACGAAGGTTCTAAGGGAGTGATGGAGTAAGGGAGTCGCGGCGTGGTGGACTTCTGCAAATGTGGAACACCCGAACACCCGCACGCAGATATCCCCATACTTTATCTCCAAAGGAGAGGAAAATGAAGGCAGAGATTGGATTGATCGGGCTGGCGGTCATGGGGGAGAACCTCGTTCTCAACATGGAGAGCAAAGGCTTTACCGTGGCGGTCTATAACCGAACCGTTGAGAAAGTGGACAGATTTATCGACGGGCGCGGTGCAGGCAAAAACATTATCGGCTGCCGCAGCATCAAAGAGTTTGTTGCCTCGCTGGAGCGGCCGCGCAAGGTGATGATGCTGGTGAAGGCCGGCGGCGCGGTCGATGCGCTGATCGAACAGCTTCTGCCGCATCTCGAAGAGGGCGACATTCTCATCGACGGCGGCAACTCGCATTTTCCCGACACCATCCGCCGTACGGAATCTGTGGAAAGCAAGGGCCTGCTCTACATCGGCACCGGCGTGTCCGGCGGCGAAGAGGGCGCGCTCAAAGGCCCGTCGATCATGCCCGGCGGATCGCCCGCCGCATGGGAGCATGTGAAGCCGATCTTCCAGAAAATCGCGGCGCACACCGAATCCGGCGAACCCTGCTGCGACTGGGTGGGTGAAGGCGGCGCAGGCCACTTCGTGAAAATGGTGCACAACGGCATCGAATACGGCGACATGCAGATGATCTGCGAGACCTATCAGATGATGAAAGAGGGCCTCGGCATGTCCAATGAGGAGATGCACCGGGTTTTTGCGGAGTGGAACGAAAGTGAGCTCGACAGCTACCTGATAGAAATCACCCGCGACATCCTCGGGTACAAAACGGAAGACGGCGAGGCGGTCATCGACACGATTCTCGACACAGCCGGGCAGAAAGGCACCGGAAAATGGACCGCTGTTTCGGCGCTCGATTTAGGCCAGCCGCTCACGCTGATCGGCGAAGCGGTGTTTGCGCGCTGCCTCTCCGCGCTCAAAGACGAACGCGTGGCCGCCGCGAAGGTTCTGTCCGGTCCGGACACCGAGTTTGACGGCGACAAGGCCGCACTGATTGACGATCTCAAACAGGCGCTCTATGCCTCCAAAATTGTTTCCTATGCGCAGGGCTACCAGCTTATGCGCGCAGCCGCCGAAGAATACGGCTGGAAGCTCAACAACGGCGGGATCGCGCTCATGTGGCGCGGCGGCTGCATCATCCGCTCCGTCTTCCTTGGCAAAATTAAAGAGGCCTTCGATACCAATCCCGACCTCGTCAACCTGCTGCTCGACCCGTTCTTCAAGGATGCGGTTGAAAATGCGCAGGCCGCCTGGCGGCGCGTCGTCATGAAAGCCGTCGAGCTCGGCATCCCGATGCCCGCCATCAGTGCCGCGCTGGCGTACTTTGACGGCTATCGCGCCGCCCGCCTGCCCGCCAACCTGCTGCAGGCGCAGCGCGACTATTTCGGCGCGCACACCTACGAGCGTGTCGATAAGCCGCGCGGCGAATTCTTTCACACCAACTGGACCGGCCGCGGCGGCGACACCGCCGCTTCAACATATAGTGTATAAACTGTAATCAAATGGAAGGAGTTGAGCCATGCACCGTTATGCGCTGTTTGTTTTTAACGGCGAGCCGATGTGTTTTATCCATGTTCTTCTGAATGCACTGGATATGAAGGACCGGGGCGATCATGTGAAGATCATTATGGAGGGTGCCTCGGTCAAACTGATCCCCGAGCTGTCCAGTCCCGATCATCCGCTCAGTGGATTGTGGAAAAAATGCCGCAAGGCCGATCTGGTTGAAGGCGTCTGCAGGGCCTGTGCAAACAAGCTTGGAACACTGGACGCGGCTGAAGAGCAGGGGTTCCGTCTCCTGGATGATATGGCCGGCCATCCCGGCATGGCGGCTTATCGCAATCAGGGATACGAAATTATTACTTTTTAAGCCGTCTTTGCAGATGAAGCGCAGGTGTGCGGCGGATACGAAAGCCGTATGCAGATCGGACGGAGCACATTCCCGGCGTTCCGAAGACCGGTTTTTCTCTGGAAATCCGAGGCAGAATCTGTATACTCTGCTGTTTAGCTGGGAGATTGTAATGAAAACGTACTGCGCTTTTTTGATCCTTTTAGGAGTCGTTGCCGGATCGCTGTCGGCTTCCCCGCTTCCGTTCGCGGAAACATTTGACGGACTCGCCGCCGACGCCATCCATGGTCAGAACGGCTGGAGCGCCTCCGGCTCAACCGCCCGGGTCCAGTCGTCGATGGCCTACCAGGGACAGGCGCTTGAAATTACCGATGCGTCGGTCGCTCATGATCTGACCGGCACGACCAATGCGGTCTGGCTTTCTTTCCGGGCGCGCTGCACGGCGCTGCCCGAACAGGCACCGGCTGTTCCCTCCCCGGATGCCAGTGTTGCCTTCTTTGTAAACACCAACGGGTTGCTGACGGTTTACAGCAACACCACGCCCGTGGAGCTGTCGGAGGAAATGCCTCTCGATACCTGGACGCGATTTGATATCTACTGTGATTACGACGCACTGACATGGAACCTGAGCGTGAATAAAACCAATGTGATCGCCGGGGTGCCGCTTTATTCCGCCGGCCGGCGGGTCAGCGGCCTGCATATACAGAACAGGGCGTCGGCGGCGGTATATGTCGATTCCATTACCCTTGCCGATCGCGAGCCGGTGGACGATCCGGTGGATACAGACGGCGATTCTCTTCCCGACTGGTGGGAACGCCGCCATTTCGGAAGTGTAACCGGTGCCCGGCCGGATGATCCGGCGTCCAACCAAGTTAACAATGTGCGCGCCGCCTATATTGCCGGTCTGGATCCGCATAAAGGCGGACGGTTCCGGCTTGAGCGGGCCGCCTCCGGCGGCAGACCGTTTTCCTGGCGGGCCCGGCCCGGCCGCCGTTATTCGATCTATTGGACGCCCAGCCTGCTCGAAGACTTTTCCCTGGTTCAGTCAGGCGTAACAGGGGACGGTGAAATGACGGTTCCGGTTACCAACGACACCACCGGCTTCTATCGCCTCACCGTTGAACTCGATACCCCCTGACGGCTGACGGGCCGGGTTGTTTGACATCACAACAGGCTTTGCGATACGGTCCCGTGTTGCTGCGTTCGCACGCCGTGCGGAACAGCGTGTACACAGGGAGGACGAATGAAAACGTATCGTAAAGAACTTTGGTTCAACGCACCGAAACGACGGCAGATTATTCACATCACACCGGATGTCCGCGAATGCCTGCAGGCCTCCGGCGTCAAAGAGGGACTCTGCCTCGTGAATGCCATGCACATCACCGCCTCGGTATTTATCAACGACAATGAGAGCGGGCTGCACAGCGATTATGAGCGCTGGCTTGAAAAACTGGCGCCGGAAAAACCCTACGACCAGTATGCCCACAACGGATTTGAGGACAATGCCGACGCCCACCTGAAACGAACCGTGATGGGGCGTGAAGTGGTCGTGGCCATCACCGACGGAAAACTCGATTTCGGACCGTGGGAGGAGATTTTTTATTACGAACTGGATGGCAAACGCGGCAAACGCGTCCTGGTAAAAATCATCGGTGAATAAATTCGCCGACGGCGGATTTATTATGAGTCGTATTGCCAAAGTCGCGGTCGATCTGTCGCTGAACCGGGAGTTTGACTATCGGATCCCGGAGGAGCTGGCTGCCCGTGTAGAGATCGGTTCGCGCGTTTCGGTCCCGTTCGGACGCCGGCACGTAAACGGCTTTGTCGTCGGACTGGCCGGCGAATCCGATGTCGGCGAACTCAAGGCGCTCGACAGGGTGCTGGGCGAACAGTCGCTGATTACCGAGCCCGTCATGGAGCTGGCCCGCTGGATGAGCACCTATTATCTGGCACCGCTTGAAACCTGTGTGCGCGCGGTGCTGCCCGCGGTGGTGCGTCGTAAAGCACGCGGCGAAAAAAAGCAGCTGATGGTTTCGTTAAATGTAGACGAGGCTTCCAGCCTCGTTTTGCAGAAGCCCGAATGTTCGAATCAGGCCAACGAGGCTGGAAGCCTCGTCTACAAAGGGGAAAAGCTAACCCAAAAACAGCGAGCTGTTTTCCAATGTTTGGAAACCAACGGGCCGATGCTCTTGAGCGAACTGACCGCCGCCGCTGAAACCACCGCCTCGCCGGTAAAAACCCTCGAGAAAAAAGGTCTGGTGACGATTTCAAAGAAGTCGATCTACCGTGACCCGCACGCCGGGGTCGAGCTGGTGAAAACCGATCCGCTGCCGCTGATGGATCCGCAGCGCGATGCCCTTCAGAAAATTCTGGAGGCGATGGAGCGGGCCGTGCCGCCGCCGGTGCTGCTGTACGGGGTTACCGGGTCCGGGAAAACCGAGGTGTATCTGCAGGCCATTGCGCAGTGTCTCAACGAGGGACGCGGCGCGATTGTGCTGGTTCCGGAGATCGCGTTGACGCCGCAGACGGTGGATCGCTTTCGCGCCCGTTTCGCCGATCATCCGGAACAGGTGGCTGTACTGCACAGTTCGCTGTCCGACGGCGAGCGCTACGACGAATGGCACCGGATCCGTTCGGGGGAAGCGCGCATTGTGATCGGGGCGCGCTCGGCACTCTTTGCGCCGGTTCAGCGGCTCGGCCTGATTGTCGTGGACGAAGAGCATGAGCCGACCTACAAGCAGGATGAGGCCCCGCGGTACAACGCGCGCGATATGGCCGTCCTGCGCGGCCGGCTCGAACGCTGTGCGGTCGTGCTCGGCTCCGCGACGCCCGCACTCGAATCCTACGCCCATGCGCAAACCGGGAAATATCTGTATGCAGAACTGCCGATCCGTGTCGATGACCGCCGGATGCCGCACATGCGCATTGTGGATATGCGCGTCGAAGCGCAGCGGGAGGGGAAACCGCACCTGTTTTCGCGCGACCTGATTGAAGCGGTCTATGCGCGGCTCGACCGCGGCGAACAGACCATGATGTTTCTGAACCGGCGGGGCTTTTCCGCCTCCCTGCTCTGTCCCGAATGCGGCTATACCGCCGAGTGCAGGCAGTGCAGCATCGGCATGACCTACCACAAGGCGCAGGCCCGTCTGAGCTGTCACCTGTGCGGTGATGAACGGGCGGTTCCGGCCCGCTGCCCAAAGTGCAATTCGCCCCGATTCCGCTATGCGGGGGCGGGGACCGAGAAAATTGAAGAGGTCCTGCGCACGCTTTTCCCCAAGGCCCGCATTGAACGGATGGATTCGGATTCGATGCGGCGCAAAAATGCGCACCGCGATCTGCTCAGCCGCTTTCGCGTCGGTCAAATCGATATTCTGGTCGGCACACAGATGATCGCCAAAGGGCTTGACTTCCCGAACGTGACACTCGTCGGTGTCGTCAATCCCGACCATGCGCTGCACATGGCCGACTTTCGCGCGGGGGAACGCGTGTTTCAGCTGCTGACACAGGTGGCGGGGCGCGCCGGCCGCGGCGACGCCGCGGGCGAAGTGATTGTGCAGACCTATACCCCGCATCATCCGGCCGTTCAGGCTGCGCGGCGAATGGATTTTGAAGGATTCTGTGATCAGGAGCTGGCCTTCCGCCGGGAGCTGGATTATCCGCCGTATGCCCGTCTCTCCTGTGTTACGCTGCGCGGGAAAAACGAAAAAGCGGTCGCGCAAACCGCAGACGCATTTTTCCGACAGTTGGAAAAACAGCCCGAAAGGGTGACCGTTTCACCGGCCATGCCTGCGCCGATTGCCCGTATTCGCGGAGAATACCGCTGGCAGATTCTGGTGCGGGCGGCCGGGGCCAAAACCGTGAACCAGGCTCTGCGTGCCGCCTCGCGGGCGATGAAATGGCCGAAATCCGTCACCGTCACGGTCGATGTCGACGCGTTGGCGCTTTTATGAGTTCGCCGCCGGCACGCTGAGCGAATGAACGTATGCCGGAAGATTCCGCCTGTTCCGATAAATCCGGCGGGGAACCGTTTGCCTTCATCCGCTCTGATCTCCGAATGCCGTGCCGACATGGCGGGCGGCTTTTACCCACGGATGGTCAGGCGGAACCAGTTTTTTGCGCCCGGCGGTGGATTCGAGCGGCACCGCCTCCGTGCCGTCGCCCCGTGCGGCAACCAGAATGCCTGTTTCGTTTTGGTGGATCAGCCGGGCGGCGGCCGTGCCCAGCCGGGTGGCCAGTGCGCGGTCGGCGGCCGAAGGCGACCCGCCGCGCTGCAGATGGCCGAGAATGGTCAGGCGCGACTCCTGACCGGTCCGCTTTTCAAGTTCCTGCGTCAGCTGCAGCGTGTTCTGCGTGTGTTCGGCATGAAACTGCGCCAGGGCCTGAGAAATCTTTTTCTTTTCGGCTTTGCCGGCGGCCTTTTCCTTTTTATCCGCCAGCTTTCTGATTTTTTTTGCCTGCTGAACCGACATGGCGCCTTCGGCCATGGCCACAATACTGAAGCGCTTGCCGGCCTGCGTCCGTGCGCGAATCGACTCGGCAATGCATTCAACATCGTAGGGAATTTCCGGGATGAGAATGACGTCCGCGCCGCCGGCGATGCCGGCGCCCAGTGTCAGCCAGCCGGCGCGATGTCCCATGATTTCCACGACAATAATCCGGTGGTGGCTGCCGGCCGTGGAGTGCAGGCGGTCGATGGCTTCCGTGGCGATGCTCATCGCCGTGTCGAAGCCGAAGGAGATGTCGGTTCCGAACACATCGTTGTCGATGGTTTTGGGCAGTGTAACGATATGGAGGCCCGCTTTTTTCAGACGCAGCGCATTCTTCAGCGTCCCGCCGCCGCCCAGACAGACCAGTGCATCGAGGTGATGTTTTTCATAGGTTTCGACCGCGGCCTCGGTCATATCCATGACTTTGCCGCTGACCGGCATTTTATGCGGTTTGTCGCGGCTGGTTCCCAGAATGGTGCCCCCGTCGGTGAGAATGCCCGAGAGCATGCGGGTTTCAAGCGGCAGGGTCTGGTTGAACACCAGCCCGCGAAATCCGTCGCGAAACCCGGTGAGCTGCATGTCGTATTGATCGACCGCCGCCTTGCCGAGGCCGCGAATAGCGGCATTGAGACCCTGGCAGTCCCCTCCGCTGGTCAGAATTCCGATGTGTTTGGACATGAGGTGAACCCTATGACAAAAAACAGACGCCGTCACGCGGAATGCGGCGCCTTTACGGTCGGG
>CAZITJ010000013.1:22317-33237 GCA_964542135.1 uncultured Verrucomicrobiota bacterium | reverse complement strand
GCCGTCGCTCTGCAAGCTATGGCGGACACGCGGCTGTTTGTTCCGGTGAGCGACTCGAACGGGTGGTGAACTTTCTTGGTTTTGGTATCTGCTGCGAAAGGGTTCAAGACCGCGCCTGAGAAACGGCGTTCAGCCGCGCGATCAGTTCCGGTCCCATTCCGTCACCTTTTTCGCGACGTTCTGTCCGCAGAGGACCACCATGGGCATGCCGCCGCCGGGGTTGACGGAGCCGCCGGTGAAAAAGAGGTTTTGATAGCGGGGACTTTGTTTCGGCGCTTTGAAGGCGAAGTTTTTCCACCGGTTGGAAACCACGCCGTAGATGGATCCGCGATTGGAATAATAGTTTTTCTGAATATCGAACGGCGTCCAGACGTGTTCAAAGACGGTGTGCTCGCGCAGATCGGTGAGCCCCATGCGTTCGAGCTTATCGAGCACGCGCTCTTTGAGCGCCATGTAGTCGGCTCGGGTGTACGGGTGGCGCTCATTCAGGTACGGGATGTGCGGCAGAATTTTCAGGCAGTCGCATCCATCGGGCGCGACGGTCGGGTCGGTGCGTGAGGCGGCAACGAGGTAGATGGTCGGGTCGTGCGGAATCTGTTTTTTGCGGAAGACGGATTTAAAATGATCCTTCTGACTTCCGGAGAAGAAGAAGTTGTGGTGGGCGAGCTGCTCATAGTTGCAGTCGAGCCCGAGATCGATCACCAGTCCCGAGCAGGCGGGTTCATACATGCGCTCGAGGCGCCGCACGGTTTTCCCGTCTTCGCGCAGAAGGCAGCGGGCGGCGGGGACAACTTCCATATTGGAGACGATGATGCCGGCTTTGGCGGTGGTGCCGTCGGTGAACTCCAGCCCGCAGACACGGCCCAGCGATTTTTCGATGAGGCGCACTTCGCGGTTGAGGTGTACGCGCACGCCGATTTCGTCCATGAGCTTTTCAAGCCCCCTGGCGATGTTATACATGCCGCCGGGCACATACCACAGGTCGTGCCGGAACTGGATCACCGGCAGGCAGTTCATAAAGCCGGGCGCGTCATAGGCCGAGGAACCGACATATTTGATGAAGAAGTCGAAGATGTCGCGCAGGTGCGGCTCACGAATACGTTTGGCAACGCCTCCGTGCATGGAGTGCCAGAAGTCGAAGGTGAAGAAAGCGCGCGGGCTGTAGAAGCGCTGAAAGTCGCGCACGGTATCGAGGCCCTCCTCAAAATATCCTTTTTCGACCAGATCATACTGCCGGTCCGCATATTTCAGAAAATCGAGCACCTCCGCGCCCGCTCCTTCGGCCGTGCGTTCGGCCTCAGCGGCCATCTGGTCGAGCTCCGGAAACAGATTAACAACCGTTCCGTCTTCAAAAAAGTTCCGCCAGTGCGGACGCAGTGCCTGAACGGGAATATAATCCTTCATTTGTCTGCCGGAGCGTTCGAAAAGACGCTCGAAGATGTGCGGCAGCGTCAGAATGGAGGGGCCGAGATCGAAGGTATAGCCCTGCGCCTGGAGCTGATTGAGCTTGCCGCCGATCTGCGAATTCTTTTCGTACAGATCGACGTCATACCCTTCCTGGCGGAGGGAAATCGCGGCGGAGATGCCGCCGAGTCCCGCGCCGATGACAGCCGCGCGTTTACTTTTCTTTTCCATCGTTCATCTCCCTGAGGGCCCGCTGAGCGGGGGTGTAGAGCGGGTTGATATCCAGTACATCCTGATAGAGTTTCCGGGCGGCGTCCGGGCGGCCTTCGAGCCGGCGCAAATCGCCCAGCAGCCCCAGACACTCGGTGCGTCCCCAGCGCGGGGCGGCCGGATCGGACGGCGGCGGGGCGGCCGCAAACAAATCGCGCGCCCGTTCCAGATGCTTCCGCGCTTTGCCGACATTGCGGAACATCTGCGGCGCCCGCAGATAGCCGGCACCGATAATGTAATGTGCGCGCGGATTGTCGGGTTCGTTTTCCAGAGCCTCCTTCTGCAGCGAGAGAACCTTCGGCCCGTTCCAGACAGCGCTCCACGGGTACATCAGAATTCGAAACCCGACCACGGACGAGAGCATGGCCCGGCATTCCGCATCCTGCGGCTGCAGCCGGATGGCGCGTTCCAGCGTGGCCTCCGCCGGATCGAGCAGCGCTTCGGCGCGGGCCGCATCGTAGCCGGTGGAGTCCTCGAGGCCGTAGCAGAGCAGCAGATAAAACTCGGTTGCGCCCTGCCAGTAGAGCGGCTCATACCGGTTTGGCTGCTTCTGTGCAATCGCACGAAACTGCTCGCGCGCCGCTTCCATTTCCTGCGGATTCCAGCCGCGGCATCCGTCCCGAAACCGATCGATCGCAGACTGCAGATCGGAGCCCTCCGCAAAAACGGACAGCAGCACAGCCAAACAAATAGAACCGAATACACGCATAGCGACTTGACGCGAGTCTACCCATCGGCAAGCATTCCGCCAAGCCGGATGAACAAACATTTCCAGATGGACCGTCTGCGCCGCGCCGTCGAACGCGGTGCGCTGAAACCGGCCGCGGCCCGGTGCGAGCAGCTCCGCGCGCTGAACCGTGCGCTCGAAAAACATGAATCCGCCCTGCACGCCGCGCTGCGGGCCGACCTCGGCAAATCCGAACTCGATGCCTATGTGTCCGAAACCGGTTTTGTGCAAAGCGACATCCGCCACGCTCTCAGGCACCTCAAGCGCTGGAACCGGCCGCAGCGCGCGGGGGTTCCGCCGATGCTGTTTCCCGCCCGGGCGCGGGTCGTTCCCGAGCCTAAAGGCGTCGTGCTGATCATCGGCCCGTGGAATTATCCCGTCCAGCTCGTGCTCTCTCCGCTCGTCGCCGCGCTGGCGGCGGGCAACTGCGCGGTCATTAAACCCTCCGAACAGACGCCGCATGCCGCCGCGGCGCTGCACGCACTGATCGACGACGCCTTTTCGCCCGATACGGTCCAGCTCGTTGAAGGCGGCCGTGAAACCGCTGAAATGCTCCTGCAACAGCCCTTCGATCATATTTTCTTTACCGGCGGAACCGAAATCGGCCGCAAGGTCGCGCAGGCGGCGGCCCGACAGCTCATCCCGGTTACACTCGAACTCGGCGGCAAATGTCCCGTTATCCTGGGCGCGGATGCGGATTTGCAGATTGCGGCGCGGCGCATCGCGCGCGGCAAGTTTATGAATGCGGGGCAGACCTGTGTGGCCCCCGACCACGTCTGGGTTCCCCGCGACCGCATGAATGAATTTTTCCAAACCCTGGAAAAAACCGTCCGGGATTTTTACGGCCCGGATCCGCGAAACAGCCCGGACTACGGTCGCATCGTCAGCAAACGACATGTCGAACGGCTGCAGAAGCTGCACGCGGACTGCGATGCATCGCCCGATGAGCGGTTCGTCGCGCCTGCACTCATTGCCGATCCGCCGCTCGACAGCCCGCTCATGCAGGAGGAGATTTTCGGGCCGCTGCTGCCGGTGCTTCCCTACGATGAGGAACAGCAGGTGATTGACTGGTGCCGCGCGCAGCCGACTCCGCTGGCACTGTATGTATTCACGAACGACCGCGAAAAACAGAAGCGGCTGATCGGTGCCGTTCCCTCCGGCGGGGTGTGCATCAACGACACGATGATGCACATCATCCCGAAAGACCTGCCCTTCGGCGGCAAAGGGGACAGCGGCATGGGGGCCTATCACGGCAAAACGGGCTTTGACGAATTCAGTCACCTGCGCAGCACAGTCAAGCGGTCAACCGCCTTCGACCTGCGTGCCGCCTACCCGCCGCTGAAGCTGCCGCTCGACGGAATGAAACGTTTTTACCGCTTTTTCGCGGGCGACTGATTCGGACTGGAGGGGTTTTTATGCGGTCAGTCGCAGACCGCGGCACGAACACCGTCGGGGGTGTCGATCCGGTCAAAGACGCGCCGGCCGTTTTCCATGTGCCATTTGACATGAATCGGGCCTTTGGGATGCGGCCAGACACCCTCGGCGCTTTGCAGGGATCCGGTTTTGACCCGGATTTCGACCTGATCCTGATCGGGATGGCCGGGAACCTGCACACCGAGCGCATATTTGGAAAGATAATAGGCCGGGCTGGCGGCCCAGGCATGGCACCAGCTGCCCTCTTCCATAAAGAACTCGGTGCAGGTGGCCGTTCCGAGCTTCATCATCCACGACCAGCCTTCGCGCATCAGCTGTTCAGCCAGACCGGCGAGGTCGAGATCGTACAGCGTCTCGAACAGATAGAAACAGAAGTGCGGGGACACCCTTACGCCGCCGGACGGATCCTGTTCATTGATGAACAGATGATTCAGCGTTTGTTTAAAGAAGGCGCGCAGCGCCTCGCGCTGCGCGTGGTCCGGCACGCCGGCGCGAACCGCCAGCAGCGCGGCCTGCGGCGAAAAACTCTTCTTTTCGATCGTGTCGGCATAGGTACCGCGTTCGCTGTCCCAGCACAGGCGGTTGACCGACTCTTTCACCTGAGCATACCGCCGGCGGCACGCCGCAGCGACGGCGGGATCGTCGAGGCGATCCGCCAGGTGAGCGGCGGCCGTCAGCGCGGAAAGATAAAAGCAGGAAAACCCGCTGCTGACCCCGTCGCGGCGCATGTCGGGCTGGTTGTCGCCGTGAAACCCCATATAACGCGACTCCTTGCCGCGCTTGAGATGCCAGTCCGCATCGAGCAGTCCGTCCTCACGCTCGTCGCTGAGTTCATGAAACCACTGCAGATTGTTCTGGATGGCCTCCCAGCAGTCTTCGACCACGCTGAGATCACCGGTCTGCTGAACATAGTTCCAGAAGCCCTCAACGGCATTGAGTGAGAAATCGGCGATGGTGTAGTCCTGATCAAAGGGATAGGTGGCGCGGAATTTGCCGTCGGGCGCGGCGCTGCGGCCGTACAGTGCCATGCAGCGGCGCATGAGCTTCTGATCACCGAACATCGCGAGATTGTTGTGATACTGGATGATGGTGTCGCGGATGTACATGCCGCGCTCCCGGCCGGGGCAATCGATGTAGGCATCCTCCATGTCGGTCATTTCGGTGCGCCGGCACAGGCTCCAGATCTTGTTTAACAGCGGATCGGAACAGGTGAACGTGCCGGTCTGTTCGACCGGATATTCGGCCGACCGGCAGGTGATGCGCTTGAGGGTAATATCGTTCTGCGGGTTGCGGACCGTCAGGGCCAGATAACGGAAGCCGTGCGGCTGCATGGGGCTCCACGTCAGCGTGTCGCGCGAACAGACCGCGCGGGACGCGGCGTGATATTCGTGCGTAGGGAACATTTTCAGGCGTTCGCCATCATGCAGGTATTCACTGTAGGCGAAGTCCACGCTTGCCCCGTCGACACCGGCAAGTTCCACTTCGGGTTTGAGCAGCCGCATGGCGCCCATATCCAGCTCAACGGCAAACCCGTTGGGGAAATCCTCTTTGCGAAAGACCCTGCCGGGCAGGGTTTCAGGGGTCACCGCCGGCAGATCGGGACCGAACCGATCCCAGTCGCGTTCCCGGGCAGGATTATCGGCGGGATCGGCCGCTGTGACCTCGGTCCATCCGCAGGAAACCGGCGGCAGACCGTCGGGTGCAAACGGGAGTCCGGCATCCCCGCCGAGCGCGTTGTACTCCTCTGTGCGAAGCACATCCGTTCGACGGAAAAGCACGCCGGTTGTTTCATCGCGATCGGCACTGATTTTCAGGCCCCGTTCCACCGGCAGGCCCAGATAGAAATCGATGATTTCAAAATAGACGTCAATTTTCCCGAAGAAAGAGTTCCATCCTTTTTTCAGATGCATCGGCACCTCGGTTCGCATGGATGCATCGGGGGGAAATGTCCCTTCGGCCAGCAGTTCACCGTTGAGCCAGTGCTCGCCCCAGAACAAACCGGCCGTCACATCCTGTTCCGCCGGGGAATAAATCCATGTACTGAAGAGGACCGCTTTGTATTCTTTGCGCCGGGCCGTATCAAAATGAAAGGTGTACCAGTGAAACGCGGGCACATGAAACGAATAGACGTCTTCATTATGCCGCAGCGCTCCGCAGTGCAGGACCCGTGAGGGCGGGACCTCCCGGCCGGACATAAAAGGAATCGATCGCGGCGCAGGCGGCCCCCAGGCATCCTGTTTCCCGAGCGGCACGGCGGCCGGCCAGGCGGTGTCGTCAAAATCCGCTTCGCGCCAGCCGGCGGGTTCGGCGGACTGGTCGAACACCTCCATCGGTTCGAGTGCAAAGCTCATTTTAGGGGCATCGGCCCGATAGGCATTGGAAGGCTGCGTTTTCCAGTCCGGACCGCTTTCAAGGGAAATCGATGCGGTCTCCGTTTCAATCCTCCCGCCGGCCAGCAGCCCGGCGCGGGCGGGCATGGCCCGGAAGACACTGCATCCGAAGTGCTTGACCAGCACGGCGATCACGTTGACGCCCTGAGTTAACCAGGGGGTCAAATCGTGCACATCGTACTCCGGAAAGCGCGGATCAAAGCGGGCGGGACCGAACTCGACATATCGCCCGTTGACGTACAGTTCATAAACGGAATCGGCGAACAGGGTCAGTTCCGCTGTGCGTATGTCTCCATCAATCTCAAACGAGCGGCGAAACATGCCGTGCAGGTTGCGCCCTTCTCCCTGTTGATCGCACCAGATTATTGTCCTCATAAAAGCTTGCACCGTATGATTTATACAAACAGAGGAATCTGAATGAAAAAATGCATATTGCAATCATTTTTACGCCAAACCCGGCACAAAAGTACCCACCTTCTTCATATTTAAACCGGCCTTGCGGGAAAAACGCCCTGCAGATCAGGCGTATTGACGAAAATAATCAATTGTCGGCCGGAGGCCTGCGGCCAGGGGCACCTGCGGCTCCCAGTCCAGTTTCTTTTTGGCCTGCGTGATGTCGGGCTGGCGCTGCTTGGGATCATCGGCGGGAAGCGGCTCAAACACCGGTTCGGATGTCGAGCCGGTCAGATCCATCACCGTCCCGGCCAGTTCGAGCATGGTGAACTCGCCGGGATTGCCGATGTTGATCGGACCGGTGACATCGTCCGGGGCATCCATCAGCGCGAGAAACCCGGCAATGAGGTCGCTGACGTAGCAGAAGGAGCGTGTCTGTTTGCCGTCTCCGTAAATCGTGATCGGTTCCCCGCGCAGTGCCTGCATAATGAAATTACTGACCACCCGGCCGTCATGGGGATGCATGCGCGGACCGTAGGTGTTGAAAATGCGGGCCACACGGATATTGACACCGCTCTGACGGGAATAATCAAAAAAGAGCGTTTCGGCACAGCGCTTGCCTTCGTCGTAGCACGACCGTGTTCCGATGGGGTTGACGCGGCCCCAGTAGCTTTCCGACTGCGGATGCACGTCCGGATCGCCGTACACCTCGCTGGTGGAGGCCTGAAAGATTTTGGCGCCGACGCGCTTGGCCAGGCCCAGCATATTAATGGCGCCGATCACGCTGGTTTTGGTGGTCTGAACGGGGTCATGCTGATAGTGAATGGGTGAAGCGGGACAGGCCAGATTGTAGATTTCGTCCACCTCAACAAACAGCGGAAAGGTAATGTCGTGGCGCAGAATTTCGAAGCGCGGGTTGCCCAGCAGATGTGCCACGTTGCCGCGACGGCCGGTAAAAAAATTATCGACGCACAGCACATCGCAGTCGCGCTCCAGAAGCGCTTCGCACAGATGGGAGCCGAGAAACCCCGCCCCGCCGGTCACCAGAACCCGTTTGTTGAAATGATAATTTTTCATCGTATTTCAAATCCCCGCTTTGTTAAAGGGAGGGGATGCTATACCGTCTTGCGCCATGAAAACCAGTCAAAAACTGATTCTCGCCAGCAGCTCACCGCGCCGCGCCGGTCTGCTCACAAGCGCCGGCCTCGATTTTGACATTATCGCCCCCTCTGCCGACGAGATGCTGCACCCCGGTGAAGAACCGGCGGCATTCACCCTGCGCACGGCCCGCGAAAAAGCGGAAAGCGTAAGCGCAAACGGCCTTGTTCTCGGCGCAGATACCGCCGTGGTGATTGAAGGAAACGTTCTCGGCAAACCCGCCGATGCCGCGGAGGCGAACGAAATGCTCCGCAGCCTCTCCGGTAAAACGCATCAGGTCATCACCGGCGTCTGCCTGCGGTCAAAAGAGAAAACGGACTGTTTTCATGTTGCAACCGCCGTGCTCTTCCGCGATCTCTCTGAACAGGAGATCGAGGCCTATATTGCAACCGGCGAACCCATGGACAAAGCCGGAGCCTACGCCATTCAGGGCGGAGCGGCCGGCATGGTTCGCCGCATCGACGGCTCCTACTCCAACGTCGTCGGACTGCCGCTTTGTGAAGTCATCGAAAAACTGGAGGCATTCTGATGGACGCGGGCCTCTATCTGGTCGGCACCCCGATCGGCAACCTGGGCGACATCACCGCCCGGGCCATCGAAACCTTGAAAGAAGCCAATCTGATTATTGCCGAGGACACCCGCCAGACCCGCAAACTGCTGACTCATTTTAACGTTTCCACGCACTGTATCAGCTGCCATAAATTCAATGAGGCCCGACGGTGTGAAGAAATTACCGCCCGCATTCAGGGCGGCGAAGCCGTGGCCATGGTCACCGATTCCGGCATGCCGTGCATCTCCGACCCCGGCGCACGGATCGTCAAAGCCTGCCGGGCGGCCGAGCTGCCGATCACCTCCGCACCGGGCCCGACGGCGGTCGCCACCGCCCTTGCACTCAGCGGCTTCAGCGGACACGGGTTTCTTTTTGCCGGATTTCCGCCGCGGAAACGGGGTGCCCGGCAGAATCTTCTGGACCAATGTGCGGCGCTGCCGATCCCGGTCATCTTCTACGAATCCCCCTACCGTCTTCTCAAGCTGATCGACCACATCGAAGAAACCTTCGGCGCGGACCGCCCCCTTTTTGTCGCGCGTGAACTGACGAAAAAATTTGAAGAGCTGCTGCGCGGCACACCGGCTGAAATCCGGGCAGCCGTCGGCGAGCGCCGCATCCGCGGCGAATGCACCGTTGTCATCGCCCCGGCGCCGAAATCCGCGCCGGACGTTCCCCGTTAATTATCGTTTGCACTGGCACGGGCAGCCGACTAAACTTCCGCGCAATCAATTAAGAGGTCTTTCATGATAGGAATGGAACAGGGCAGCGACGACCTTCAATATGCTGTAGCCGGGAACAAGGTCTTTTTACGCGTCATCGGTCGCGGTTCGTTTAAAATCAGCGCAACCATGAAACAGTTTCTGGCGGATCTCCTGCCGCAGATTCCCGGCGCGGAGGTGGTGATTGATCTCGCCGAGTGCATCGGCATGGACAGCACGTTCATGGGCGTTCTGGCCGGGCTTTCCGGACGCCTGAAAAAGCAAGGCCGGTCGCTGGAACTGGTCAACCTGTCTGAGAAAAACGCCCGCCTTCTGGCAACCCTCGGCGTTGATCAGGTGATCGCCCACTACAGCCACAGCCACGGCCATCAAATGGAGGACGAAACGACCCGCCCGCTGGCATCCGATCAGGTTTCGAAAAAAGAGATAGCGGAAACCGCTCTGCAGGCACACGAACACCTCGTGCAGATCAACGATGAAAACCGGCCGCGTTTCCAGCGCGTCATCGAATATCTGAAAACCGATGTCGATCGGCTGAACTGATTAAACCATGGCCGCCTCTGCCTCCAGCGTTCTGACGATCTCGCTGACCTTTCTGATCGAAACGGCCCTGCTGATTTACCTCGTTTACAGCGTCCGGCAAATAAAGAAGCTGCGAAATCAAAACCGCATAATGCGTGCGGAACGCGAAGTGATTTTCGAATTCGTCCACAACATCGGCGAAGTGTTCGCCGCCGCCGATGACATTCAGACCGATGAACTGATCAAGCGCATTCTCTTCTTCGCCACAAAAACCGGCAAGGCCTCCGGCGGTGCCATCTACCTGTTCGATGCCGACAAATCGCGTCTGTTCGCGCGCGCCGTTTCCGGCATCTTTCCCCCGCTCTATGATGCGGATCAGGTCAGCTCCCGAAACGTCCTGGCCCGCTCGCAACAGCTTGAATCGCTCGTCAAAACCCGGCCGGTCGGAATCGGCGAAGGGCTGATCGGCTCCATCGCCGCGGTCGGAAGCGGAATGATCATCCCCGACGCGGAAATCGATGCGCGCGTGCCGGCCTACAGCGACCCCTTCCTGCAGATCCGCTCCCTGCTCATGGTTCCCATGCGGTTCGGAAACGAAGTGCTCGGGGTCATTGCGCTGTCCAACCGCACGGACGGAATCCCGTTCTCCCAGGGCGATCTGGGACTGCTTCAGGCCATGGCCGACCAGGCATCGGTTCCGGTTCACTACGCCGGCCTGCGAGCCGCTCTGGAACACAAGCGGCAGATCGACCGCGACCTGCAGGCGGCCCAGCAGATCCAGAAATCACTCCTCCCCCAGCAGCTTCCGCAAATCGACCATGTGGATGTCGCCGCCTACAACCTGCCCGCCTTTGATATCGGCGGCGACTATTACGACTTTATCCGCATCGATGACGAACATCTCGGAATCGCCATTGCCGACGTGGCGGGAAAAGGCATCGGCGGAGCCATGATGATGGCCGTCTGTCAGGGCGTTCTGCGCACCCGCGCCGCGCAGGAGCAGAGCCCCGCGCGCATGCTCAGCGAGCTCAACCGCGTGCTCAGCGAAAACCTCGCCGAAGACATGTTCATCACCATGCTCTATATGATTCTCAACACCCGCTCCCGCGAACTCAAATTCGCACGGGCCGGGCATGAACGGCTGCTGCTTAAAAAAAGCGGAAACGGCACGCCCGTTCCGATTGATGCCAAAGGCATTGCGATCGGACTGACGGAAGCCGATATCTTTGACCGGTCGATCCAGGACAAATCCGTTTCGCTGCAGCCCGGGGATATCATCATTGCCTACACCGACGGAATCACCGAAGCGCTCAACCCCGAGAACGAAGAATGGGGCACCGACCACCTGATGTC
>CAZITJ010000013.1:3941-22217 GCA_964542135.1 uncultured Verrucomicrobiota bacterium | reverse complement strand
TCACCGAAGCGCTCAACCCCGAGAACGAAGAATGGGGCACCGACCACCTGATGTCTGTGATCACACAGGATCCCGGAACCAGCTGCGATGAGCTGATCGGCACGATCCGCCACCAACTGGCCCGCCATATCGGCGCCCAGCCTCAGTATGATGACATGACCCTGCTGGCCCTCAAAAGCTCCTGATTTTAGCAGTCACTCTTCTTTTGAATTGCCGGGCAGGTTTCGGAGAAATTTCTGAAGACCGGATGGAGACATATGAAGATCTGATCGAATTCCAATCCGTCAGTGATAAAACCCAAAAGGACCGAAGAGATCATCACAGGAAAACAGAAGTGCTGGAAATCAATTTTAAGGGCGGCAGAAAACCGGACGCAGAGGAAAAGAAGGCGCTGGAGGATGTCTGGATTCGGGTTGCTGTGGAAATAACCGACAAATCGGAAGAAAAGAGCTACCTCGCAGAAAAGAAATATAAAAACGGAACGTTTGGTTATGAATATCTCGGTCACGGCTACTGGTCGTTCAAAGTGCCCTGGGGAGATATTGAACGGCTGGAAATCTCGGCGTATGCTGTCCAGTATGGCGTAATGGACGGCGATACGTTTGTCCCCTTCGCGGAAGAACTGGATGATGTCGACTCGTATGAAGAGCTGGTGGAACGCACCACGACTCCGTATCCCGGCGAAACCGAGCTGAGACGAACAATCTATGTAAGCAGGCAGTAAGCCCGCTGTTGTTCCGCTGTCTTTGCCCTGTCGCCGGCAGCTTGCAATTACACAGCAGCGTCCCCGTTAGAAAGCGGGGTGCGATGCTCTGCTGTGTCGAGGATTGACTAAGCCGCCTCAAGGTCGTACGTTTTCCAACCCTTGGATGCATGCGCGTCCGTTTTTCCAATGACTGGAAAATGAAAGGGCCCGATTTATGAGCAGCAAAACAAAAAAAGAAAAAAAAGCAGACGAACCGAAACAGCCGGATCCCGTGCCGGAGGAACCCGCCGAAGTGCCCGCGGAACAGGACACACCGGCAGAAGAAAAGACCGCTCAGGATGAATCGCTTCAGCTTCAGCTGATGCGGCTGCGCGCGGATTTCGACAACTTCCGCAAGCGCACCCAGCGGGAACGCAATGAGCTGTTCCTCTTTGCCAATGAATCGCTCTTTCTCGAACTGCTCCCGGTGATCGACCATTTTGAAATGGGCCTGAAAAGCGCCGAGGAGCACGACACCGACCCGTCGGTCGTTGAGGGCTTCCGTCTGGTCTACGGGCAGCTTCTGGATGTACTCAAAAAATTCAATGTAACCCCCATCGATGCCGTGGGCGAACCGTTTGATCCGCACCGGCACGAAGCGCTCACACATATGCCGTCCGACCAGCCGGCCGAAACCGTCACCGAACAGGTGCGCCGCGGATACATACTGGGCGAAAAACTGCTGCGCGCCGCGCAGGTTGTTGTTTCTTCAGGCCCCCCCGACGAAAACGGAACAGAGGAGTAATAAAGTGTTTGGATGATTGAAATCTTCCTTATCCATCCACCGCTCCGCCAATCCACCATTCCAAGGAGTTGATTTATGGCTTCCAAAAAAGATTATTATGAGGTTCTCGGCGTTGCCAAAAACGCCGGCGCCGACGAAATCAAAAAAGCCTACCGCAAACTGGCCGTCAAATATCATCCCGATAAAAACCCGGGAGACAAAGCCGCCGAAGAAAAATTCAAGGAAGCCTCCGAAGCCTACGAAATACTCAGCGATCCGGCCAAAAAACAGCAGTATGACCAGTTCGGCCATGCCGCTTTCGGGGCGGGACGCGGCGGCGGCCGCGGGTTCAGCGGCGGATTCGCAGGCGGCGGCATCGACCTCGAAGAGGCGCTGCGCACCTTTATGGGGGCCGCCGGGGGCGCCGGCGGCGGCGGCAGCATTTTCGACAATTTCTTCGGCGGAGGCGGGCGCACCCGCGACCCCAACGGCCCCGCTCCCGGCGCCGACCTGCGCTTTGATCTGGAAATCGATTTCGAAGAAGCCGTGCTCGGCTCGCACCGCGAAATCCGTATCAACGTCAACGAAACCTGTGATCGCTGCAACGGCAGCGGCGCCGAACCCGGATCCGGGCAGCAGACCTGCCCCGACTGCGGCGGCGCCGGCCAGGTGGTCAGCGGCGGCGGCTTTATTCAGTTCCGCCAGACCTGTCCCACCTGCCGGGGAACCGGAAAAGTCATCAAAAATCCGTGCTCAGCCTGCCGCGGGCAGGGTCTTGTGCGCAAACGGCGCACCATTGATGTGAAAATTCCCGCCGGGGTTGAAACCGGGTCGCGCCTGCGTATCGCCGGCAAGGGCGAAGGCGGACTGCGCGGAGGTCCCGCCGGCGATCTCTACATTGTGCTGCACGTCCGGGAGCACAGTTTCTTTAAACGCAACGATCTCGACATCATCTGCGAAGTGCCCGTCCCCTTCCACACCGCCGCGCTCGGCGGCAGTGTGCACGTGCCCACCATCCACGGCAACGCATCCCTGAAAATTCCGGCCGGCACCGAAAGCGGCAAGGTCTTTCGCATGCGCGGCAAAGGCGTCAGCAGCCCGCGCTACGGAACCGGCGACCAGCACGTCGTCGTCCAGATCGAAATCCCGCAGGGCCTGAGCGGCAAAGACAAAAAACGCCTCGAGGACATCGGCGCCGCACTCGGCGAAAAAAACTTCCCGCTCACTCAGAAAATGAAGAAAGAAGCCGAAAAGTTCTACGCCCATAAAGAGGCGTTGGAGAAAACGGATTAATGGGATGAGGGAGTGATGGAGTCGTAGGAAAAAACACATTACGGCGGGTAACCCCTTGCGAATCAACAGCTATATAACGCCTGAAATGATACAAAGCGACCTCGTCGTTTTGTCGCCGGAGGAATCGCATCACCTCGCGCGCGTGCTGCGCGTCGAGCCGGGACAGGAGCTGACGCTCTTTGACGGAGAGGGAGCCCGCGCCGCAGGCGTCGTGAAATCCGCGGAAAAAAAAACCGTGGCCGTCCGGATCACCTCGCGCGAGACGGTTCCGCCGCCGGAGGTGGAGATCACGCTGATACAGGCCGTCTGCAAACCGGACCGCTTTGACATGATTCTGCAGAAAGCCACCGAACTCGGGGTTCGGACCATTCAGCCGGTCCTCACCGCCAACGCCGGCCTGCCTGCCGCTAAAATTGAAAAAAGGATCGCGCGCGGCGAAGCCATCATCCGCAACGCCGCCCAGCAGTGCGGCTCTGCCTGGCTTCCTGTTTTCCACCGCCTGCGTCGGATTTCAGAACTTTTTCCAACCCCTGGAAAAAACCGGCCAGCCCCAACGCAGTTGGTTCCAGACCCTGGAACCTGCAGGGCGGGAACGGCTGAAGGCCTTCCCGCCGCCGCTGGAAGGTCTGCGACCATTCCAGCCCTGCAAAATTTTGATGCCGTGTTCATCGGCTCGCTGCACCCCAACGCCAAACCGTTCCGCGAAGCATTTGCAGCGCTCGACCGCAGCGCGCTGAAAAGCGCTGCGCTGCTGATCGGGCCGGAGGGGGATTTTACCGCCGAAGAGGTCCATACCGCCGTCGCGGCGGGCGCCATCCCTGTTTCATTCGGCGAGCGCATTCTGCGCACGGAAACCGCCGCCATTTTCGGTTTGAGCGTTCTGGCCTACGAGCTTTTTTAGCGAAAAAGCGGAAAAACCAAGCGCCGACGGCCTCAAGAAACACCAAAAGAAACAAAAGGCGAACCGTGCCGTCCCGGCGCATTCTGAAACGAATTATATGCAGTTAATCTGATATAAACTCCGCCAAATCGGCAATTATGAAGTTGGAAAATCAGCGTTCCTTCGGCATTCTGCGGGTCTCTGTTCGATATTCGATACTCAAAACGAAGTGGTATGATGAGCACCAAAGTACTTGCCCTTGCCAATCAGAAAGGCGGCGTGGGAAAAACCACAACCGCCGTCAACCTGGCCGCCTGTCTGGCGGAGCGCCGCAAAAATATACTGCTGGTCGATCTCGATCCGCAGGCCAACGCCACCAGCGGCCTCGGCCTCGAAAAGGAGGAAGGCGCCAGTATCTATGCCGCCCTGCTCGGTGAAGAAGACGCACGCACCCTCATCAAGCCGTCCGGGATAAAGCGCCTCCATCTCATCCCGTCCGAACTCGATCTGGCCGGCAGCGAAGTGGCCATTGCCCGCATGGACAACTATCTGCACAGTCTGAACAATGCCCTGCGCCCCCTCATTGAACAGGACGAATACGACTTCATTCTGCTCGACTGCCCGCCCTCGCTCGGCATCCTTTTCATGAACGCGCTCTACTGCGCCCACTCCATTGTCATTCCGATCCAGGCCGAATATCTGGCCCTTGAGGGCCTGAGCGTGATGCTGAACATTATCGGGCAGGTGCGTGCCGCCGGAAACCCCGATCTGTCCATCGAAGGCATTGTGCTCACCATGTACGACGTGCGCACCAATCTGGCCCAGCAGGTGGCCGCAGAAGTCGAGCGCCATTTCGGGGACCGCCTGTATCGGACCTTCATCCCGCGCAGCGTGCGCCTCAGCGAAGCCCCGAGCCACGGCCTGCCCATCACCGCCTACGACCCGCGCTCCAAAGCAGCCAAAGCCTACCGCAGGTTCGCCAAAGAATTTCTCAAACGCAGCCAGCGCCCTCCTGCGGGCACCGAATCCGTTGCACCGCCCGCCGCTGCACCCGATCCGGAATCCAATCCGGAAAAACGCTTGGCAGAACCGGGCGAAGGTTCTACCGTGTAGAGCCCTTTTGCGGAGGAGTGCCGGAGCGGTCGAACGGGGCGGTCTCGAAAACCGTTGTGCCTACGGGTACCGGGGGTTCGAATCCCTCCTCCTCCGCCAAATAGATCTTTGATGCAGCAGACTATCTGATAATATACCTGTTTCTGGGGGTGCTTCCGTTTTCCACGTTTCCCATAACGGAGGCTGAGAACAAACCCTTTGAACCTGCGCGGATAATGCCGTGAAGGGAGCGTCACATGCCGTATTCCTTCACACCGCGCCATGCGGAGAATGCCCATGAAGAACAATGAATACGGCGGATGGTTTCCTCACTCACGCAAAGTCTATGCCGACGGCACCCTGCCGGGCGTACGGGTCCCTTTTCGTGAAATTGAGCTGGCGCATACGCTGAACGAAGACGGCTCGCAGAAAGAATTCAACGCGCCCGTTCACGTGTACGACACCGCCGGCCCGCTGACCGACGGTCCGCTGCCCGCCCTGCGCGCAGACTGGATCGCCGGCCGCGAAAACCGCACCCAGCTTGAACACGCCCGCGCCGGAACCATTACACAGGAAATGGATTTCATCGCCGTGCGTGAATTCGGGGGTCCGTCCCTGAATTTTGAAAAAATCAAAATTCAAGGTCTGACCCCGCAGGAGTTTGTTCGCAATGAAGTCGCCGCCGGCCGCGCGGTGATTCCCGCCAACCGCAAACACCCTGAAGCCGAGCCGATGATTATCGGCCGTGCATTCCGCACCAAAATCAATGCCAATATCGGCAACTCGGCCATCGGCTCGTCCATTGATGAAGAGCTCGAAAAAATGCGCTGGGCCGTTCTGTGGGGATCGGACACCGTCATGGATCTCTCCACCGGCCGGCAAATCCACGAAACGCGTGAAGCCATTCTGCGCCACTGTCCCGCACCGATTGGAACGGTCCCGCTCTATCAGGCGCTTCAGAACGTCGGCGGAAACATTGAAGACCTGAGCTGGGATGTCTATCGCGACACACTGATCGAACAGGCGGAACAGGGGGTGGATTACTTTACCATCCACGCCGGAGTCCTCAAAAAACACATCCCGCTCGCCAACAAACGCCTCACCGGCATCGTCAGCCGCGGCGGATCCATCATGGCGCAATGGATGAAAATCCACGACTGCGAGAGCTTTCTCTACACCCGCTTCGAAGACATCTGCGAAATCATGCAGGCGTATGACATCACCTATTCACTCGGGGACGGACTGCGCCCCGGATGCATCGCCGACGCCAATGATCAGGCTCAGTTCGAAGAACTCAAAACCCTCGGTGAACTCACGCAGATCGCGTGGCGACACGGCTGTCAGGTCATGATTGAAGGTCCCGGCCACGTCCCCATGCACAAGATCAAAGAAAATATGGACAAGCAGCTCGCCGACTGCTTGGAGGCTCCGTTCTACACCCTCGGCCCGCTGGTCACCGATCTCGCCGCGGGCTACGATCACATCAACAGCGCCATCGGCGGCGCTGTGATTGCCCGGAACGGATGTGCCATGCTCTGTTACGTCACGCCCAAAGAACACCTCGGTCTGCCGAACAAGGAGGATGTCCGCGAAGGGGTCGTCGCCCATAAAATCGCCGCGCATGCCGCCGACATCGCCAACGGCGTTCCCGGCGCGCAGGAACGCGACAATGCCATCAGCAAGGCCCGTTTCGACTTCCGCTGGGAGGATCAGTTCAACCTGTGCTTCGATCCGGAACGCGCCCGGCGCTTCCGCGAACAGTCCATGCCGCCCGGACAGCAGTTTGAGGCCAAGCAGCGCTACTGCTCCATGTGCGGGGAGCATTTCTGTTCCATGCGCATCAGCCATGACCTCCGTCAGGAAGTGTAGCAGGAGTTGACCCTGATAAAATTCTAATCACCTTGATCCGCTATTCGCGGCCGCCGCCGGAACACCGGAGCCGTGAGAATCCGCTCCGTACAGTCTACCCGCCGAACATTTCGTCGTAGTCTTCCCGGGCGGAATGGATGACGGTTTTGGCACGTTCGGCGCCGTAAATTTCAACCACCTGCACATCGGCCTCGCCGCCGGCGGGCCGCTTATAGGTCTCAAAATAATGATGCAACCGGTCGCGGAGCGGGGTCGGCACCTGGTCAATACTGTTGATATGCGCCCAGAAACGGTCTTCGTGCAGCACGGCAATAATTTTATCGTCGGCTTCGCCGCTGTCGATCATCTGCACACCGCCGATAACGCGGGCGCGCAGAATGACTTCGCCGCGGTTAATGGGCCGTTCCGTGATCACACAAATGTCGAGCGGATCGCCGTCGCCCCTTTTGGACGCCGGGGACAGCTCGTGGACGCGGGTGCCGCAGTAGGTTCGGGGGATGAAGCCGTACAGGGTCGGCGGCATGGAGGAGGTCAGCTGCGGGCGATCCACGCGCAGGTAGCCGGTGGTTTTATCCACTTCATATTTCACCGCATCAAACGGTGTCATTTCAATATAGGCATTGACGACATCGGGAGCCTTGCTCCCGATTTCCAGCCCATGCCAGGGGTGCGGGCGCCAGCGATAGAATGTTTTCGGAAAACTCATGCCGAAGACCATCGTAAATCTGCCGGCTTTTGGCGAGTCTATTGTTCAGTCGTTTCCAACCGGGTTCCCCTGTGAACAATATTACATTATGCGCATATGCGCATAATGTAATATTCAAGGATTGTTCACCATTCGCGTGCAATCGGTCGGCTGCGCAAGTACATTGTCTTTATGAACATTCTGTTTACAGGAGATCTGGTCGGCTCGGCCGGACGACAGATATTCCAGCGGGCAACCGCCCGTCTGCACGATGCGGGCCGGATCGACCTGGTGATTGCCAACGCCGAAAACGCGGCGGGGGGACGCGGGCCCTCGCCCGACATTGCCGCAGCCGTTTTAAATGCCGGAGCCGCTGCGCTGACGCTTGGCGACCATGCCTGGGATGACAGAAAGCTGGCTGCGCTGCTGGAGACCGAATCGCGCATTGTGCGCCCCGCCAACTTTCCGCCGGGCTCCGCCGGGCGCGGAATGACAACGATTGAAACAGAAGAAGGCCCGATCGGCATCATTTCGCTGATTGGCCGCGTGTTTATGAACCCCGCCGACTGCCCTTTTCGCACAGCCGACAAACTGATCGGTCTGACACAGGCCAAAACCATACTGGTGGATTTTCATGCCGAGGCGACATCGGAGAAAATCGCGCTGGGGCGCTATCTCGACGGACGGGTCACCGCGGTGCTGGGAACCCATACACACGTCCAGACCTCGGACGAGACCCTCCTGCCGAACGGGACAGCCTATATGACCGACCTCGGCATGACCGGCCCGAAAGACTCCGTAATCGGTCGCGACGTGGAACCCGTCATCCAAAAATTCATCACCGGCATGCCGCAAAAATTCGACACCTCCAAAAAAGACCCCGCGCTTGAAGGTGTCATTCTGGACATCGACGTATCCACCGGGAAAGCGCGCTCCATTGAGCGCATCCGCGAACGGGATTAGCCTGATCTATTCATAAAAATGGGCGAAAACAGCTTAATCAACTGATTTGGAGTGAAATATGAATATTGATCAAAAACTTGTTTTCGCCCATTTTTACCAAAGGCGCCCCGAATGGTCGAGGGCGCTCGCGATACTTCGGAGCGCGACGGTTTCGGCACATCTGCATCGTTGCAAAAGGCTCGCAGCAGGTCACTGCAGCGTCACCTTTCGACGCCTCGCATCTGCACCGAACCTGTCGCGTGAATAGATCAGGTTAGGTCGTGAGAAAACGCAGGATGAAAAATCCATTGGAAGACAAACGTAAAATCTACCGTGTGGCCGAACTGAACCGGGCGGCGCGCTTTACGCTCGAAAACGGCATCGGCGAGGTGTGGGTGGAAGGTGAAATCTCGCGGCTGACCCGCCATGCGAGCGGTCATTGGTATTTCACGCTCAAGGATGAACAGGCCGCGGTTTCCTGTGCGATGTTCAGACAGAACAATACCCGGGTATTGTTCACGCCGCAGGACGGCATGAACGTGCGCCTGCTCGGACAGGCCAGCCTCTACGAACCGCGCGGCAATTACCAGCTGATCGTCCGTTCCATGGAAGAGGCCGGCAAAGGCAGCCTGCAGGCGCAGTTTGAAAAACGGAAAGCCAAACTGGCCGCAGAAGGACTGTTCGATGCCGACCGGAAAAAACCGCTGCCGATGCTGCCGCGCAGAATCGGTGTGGTCACCTCCCCCACCGGCGCGGCGGTGCGCGACATAATCCATGTGCTGACCCGCCGGTTTCCGAACATTGGAATTCTGCTTGCACCTGTTACGGTACAGGGCGAAAACGCCGCGCCGACGATTGCAAGGGCGATCGACTATTTAAACACACGCGATGATATCGACGTACTGATTGTCGGACGCGGCGGCGGGAGCCTCGAAGACCTGTGGGCATTCAACGAAGAAGTCGTCGCGCGTGCGATTGCGGCGTCGGGCATTCCGGTCATTTCAGCGGTCGGGCACGAAATTGATTTTACAATTGCGGACTTTGCCGCCGATGTGCGCGCGCCCACCCCCTCGGCGGCGGCGGAGCTGGCGGTTCCGGTGCAAAGCGAGCTGCAGGCACAGACCACCCGCCTCACCGCCCGGCTCGGAAGCGCGCTGAAGAACCGATCGCACCTCCTGCGCGAGCGAATTCCGGGGCTGCAGCGCACCATGCGGTACGCGTTGCTGAGCGGTGTTCAGCAGCGTCAGCAACGTATCGACCGCGCGACAGCAGCCCTTTCGAATGCACTGAAAGGCGCTGCCGTTGAACTGAAACACCATCTGCCTGCTCTGCAGCAGTCGATGGCGAACTGTCTCCGGTCCGCAATCGACGGACGGAAACAGGATTTGAAGCGGCTGAAGGCGCAGCTGCAGGCCTACAGTCCGCTGGGCGTGCTGGAGCGCGGATACAGCATTACCGAAACAGAGGACGGCACGGTTGTCCGTGAAGCATCCGCCGTCAAAAAAGGGGATCGGCTGACAAGCCGGTTTGCGAAAGGAAGCGTGTTGTCCGAAGTAAAAGAAAGCAGAAAAACCATGGATTAATGGAGGCCGGGCGGAGTACGGATTGTTTGAATGAACGCGGACAACCCTGTATCCCGATTCCACGCCTCCATTCATCCGATTAACCCGGGAGTGATTATGGCTGAACAAACCGTTGATTTCGAAAAGTCGCTGGAGCGGCTGGAGACGATCGTCGAAGAAATGGAGGGCGGCGAGCTTTCGCTTGAGCAGATGATCAAACACTTTGAGGAGGGGTCAAAACTGGTGACGTTCTGTTCGAAGAAGCTCACGGAAGTGGAACAGAAGATCGAGAAGCTCGTGAAAACGGATGACGGGCTGACTGAAGAGCCGTTCGAGCCGGAATAAAAAAAGGTTTCCAGTGTCTGGAAACCTTTCTTCCAACGTTTGGAAACGGTGTCACATGCCCGGGCCGGCGATGTAGCTTTGCAGATTTTTAATGACGAACTCTTTTTCCTGCACCATGAATTTGACGATGTCGCCGATGGACACAATTCCTTTCACCGCGTCGTCTTCCAGCACCGGCAGATGACGAATCCGCTTGTCGGTCATCAGCTCCATACAGTTTTCCAGCGTCGTGTCCGGATCGACTGTGGTCAGATCGGTACTCATAATATCACTGACTTTGGCGCCCTTTCCGCATTTATCTTTCAGATAGATGCGGCGAATAAAGTCCCGCTCGGACAGAATTCCGACCAGTTTGTTTCCATCCATCACCAACGCGGTGCCCGCCGACTTTTCAGCCATTTTTTCAATGGCGTCATGTACACTGGAACAGGGAGCGACGGAGATGATGCCGTTTCCTTTTTTATCGAGTAGTTTCCGGACCGTGGCCATAAGAGGAATTCCTTTCTTTAATAGAACCTGTCTTTTTCGGGACGAGTATAATCCGGCCGGCGCCCGGCGGCAAGAACGCCGCAAAGCTTAGACAAAGTTCAATTAAAGCAGTTCCAGGGTCTGCAGCACATCCTTCAATGCCGCCCGGTCGGCCGGGCTTAATTCACACAGCGGAAGGCGATAGATCTCTTCAATCCGGCCCTGCATGGCCAGTGCGGCTTTGACCGGGACAGGATTGGTATCAATAAACATGGCTTCAAACAGCGGACTGTACCGGTCATGCAGCTGCTGTGCGGCATCCCACTGTTTGTCCAGGGCCGAGTGAATCATGGACGCGACAATCTTCGGAATCACGTTGGATGCAACACTGATCACGCCGAGGGCGCCGTCCCGCATCATGGGAAGCGCCAGCCCGTCATCGCCGGACAGCACCTCAATCGAACAGGCGTCCAGCGTCTGTTTCACGCGTTCCACGCTGCCGCCGGCCTCTTTGACCGCGACAACATGGGGATGATCCGCCAGCCGGGCAACGGTTTCGATCGCGATTTCGCACGCGCTGCGGCCGGGCACATTATAAAGCACCACCGGCACGCCCAGATCCGCTACGGCGGAAAAATGACGAAACAGTCCCTCCTGACTCGGTTTGTTATAATACGGCGTTACCTGCAGCGTGGCATCAATACCGAGACCGGCGGCTTCTTTTGTCAGTTCAATGGCTTCGGCGGTGGAGTTGGCTCCGGTTCCGGCGATCACGTTCACGCGGCCGTTTACGGTGTTTACGGTTTCTTCAATCACCTTCATGTGCTCGGTGTTGTTGAGTGTCGGGGATTCCCCGGTGGTTCCGACCGGAACAATCCCGTCGATTCCGTTTTCAATCTGGACCTCGACCAGATCGCGATAGGTATCGAAGTCAACCGATCCGTCCTGATTAAACGGTGTGACAATCGCTGTATGAGCACCTTGCAGCATGTGTTCCTCCTTATGTGACTGAATGGATGTATACGTTATGTTTGGAAATTCTGCAAACCGTTGAAGTCCAGCGTGGCAAAATAGTCTTCAACTGTTTCGGCGCGGCGGATCTGAACGACCTCGCCGTTTTCACGCAGCAGCAGCTCGGCGGAGCGCAGTTTGGCGTTGTAGTTAAAGCCCATGGAATGGCCGTGCGCACCGGTATCATGAATCACCACGAGATCACCGACCTGCGGTTCGGGCAGTGCGCGGTCGATGGCAAATTTATCGTTGTTCTCGCAAAGCGACCCGGTCACGTCGCAGACAACGTCGTGCGGCTGATCGTCTCTGCCCGGCACGGTGATGTGATGGTAGGCGCCGTACATGCCCGGACGCATCAGATTGGACATGCACGCATCCAGCCCCACATATTTTTTATAGGTCTCTTTTTTGTGCAGCACGCGGCTCACCAGCCAGCCGTAGGGCCCGGTAATCATGCGGCCGCATTCCAGGCGGACGTCCAGCGAGCTGAAGCCGGCCTGCTCATAAAGCTCGCGCACGCCCTGCCCGACGGCATTCAGGTCGACCGGCGTTTCGTCCGGCTTATAGGGAATGCCGATCCCGCCGCCGAGATTCACAAATTCAAACGCCATACCGAGTTCATCCGAGATCTCCTGAACCAGATCAAAGAGCAGGTGGGCCGTTTCGACAAAATACGCCGCGTCCAGCTCATTGGAAGCCACCATCGTGTGCAGACCGAAACGCTGCACGCCTTTATCACGCAGGATGCGGTAGCCCTCAAACAACTGTTCCCGTGTAAATCCGTATTTGGCCTCTTCGGGATGGCCGATGATTGCGTTGCCGCCCTTCAGCGGGCCGGGGTTATAGCGACAGCAGATCTGTTCCGGAAGCCCGGCATGCTCTTCGAGATACTCAATATGAGTAATATCATCGAGGTTGATGACAGCTCCCAGTTCGGCCGCCTTCCGATATTCATACGCCGGCGTGTCATTTGACGTGAAAATAATGTCCTCGCCGGACAAACCGGTCTTTTCTGCCAGAAGCAGTTCGGCAAAGGATGAACAGTCCGCGCCGAAGCCTTCGGACTGAAGGATTTTCATGATGTACGGATTCGGGGTGGCCTTGACGGCGAAATATTCCTTAAACCCCGGATTCCATGCAAACGCCGCCTTGAGCGCCCGCGCATTGGCGCGGATGGCGGCTTCATCGTACAGATGGAACGGGGTGGGAAACTGCCGGGTCAGGGCGTCGAGCTGTTCGCGGCTTAACGGAATTTTCTTTTCAGACATGCTTTTATTCTCTGTTTTCGGGCTGATTCAACGGAACGTTGATACACACCTTTTTCCAAACACTGGACAATTTGAAGGAAAAAGTGACCGGAGAGGTCCGGCGATCTTTTGAGCACACGGTCTGTCCGACTTAAAAGGTATACCGGAGCCCGGCGCTGAATTCGAAATCATTTTCTTTGAGATTTTCATTTTCCGGCTGATGATCATATTCATTTTCAGCAACAAGGATCAGGCTGAAGTGACTGTTGATTTTACTTTCCACACCCGCCCTGAAGATAAGCAGCCAGTCGGCCGCATCGCCGGTGTTGACAAACCATTCGGTTCCGAACCAGCCGCGCAGCCTGTCTGAAAACCGGCGGTCAAACCACTGGGACAGCCGCCATGCCAGATAATCTTCCGACAGGCCGGCAGCCTGTTCGCGAACATAGAGAACCCCCGTACTGACATCAGCGGTCAGCGCCTCCTGATCAACCAGATAGTATCCGATCCCGGGACCGATTCTGGCCCGGTAGGAAATCTCTTTGGCGTCATCGTGAATAACAGCCAGCGTGCCGGACGCAAACAGTCGTTCCCCGAGCATGCGGCGCATCTCCCCCTCAACCTCTGCTTTTGACTCACTGATCACATCATCGGTTTTGCGATACCGCCCGTCGCCTTTGAGGTAATATCGATTGGCCCGCCCGTTCTTTTTTTCAAACTCAGCGCCGTATCGATACGACTCCTCCCGGGTATTGCCGCTCTGGTCCGTCACCCCGGCGTACACGCTTGCATCCCAGTCCCGGGATGTATCGGCAAAAAGCATCCCGGCTGAAGAAAGCAGAACCATCCATAACCAGACCCTGCGCATCAGTGCCCCTGATTAAAAAGCATCAGAACCGCCGCAGCAAAGATGAGGCCGATCACAACCCCCTGCAGACTTTTTTCGGGCATGTTCACCGACAGCCGGCTGCCGACCGGAACCCCGGCCAGAGAACCGACCGCCATGACAATGCCTGTAACCGCATCCATCGAATTTTCACCGCTGAAATAACTCAGGGAGGTCACCAGCGTGAGCACCACGGCAATAAAGATGGAACTGCCGACGGTCCGGCTGGCCTCCAGTCCGAACAGAATCATCAGCATCGGTACAATCAGCACCCCGCCGCCGATAGACGTTGCACCGATCAGTGCACCGACAACACCGCCCATGGCGATCCCGAGCGCGGCCCGCACAGCCGGCCGCCCGGCAATACGGTCCGCCAGCTGCACCGTTGTCCCGCCGGAGCGCTGATGCCGAATCTGGTTGATCAGATTATAAACCATCATCGCCACACAGAAAAACACGACTGCGATGATGAATTGTTTCAGGCTTTCCGTGAACTCAGGGTTTTGGCCCTGGCCGGCAATCCAGCGGGCCACCAGGAAATTAACCGGCACCGCACCGGCCAGAAACAGCAGCGAGAGTGTCCAGTCGATGGTTTTCAGCCTGGCGTGGTGGAAGGTCGCCGACACCTTGGTTAAAAAGGCGTACAGGCTGGCTGTGCCGACAGCCATCACCGCATTCATCCGCAGCAGCAGCGTCAGAGCCGGAAGCACCAGCACCCCGCCGCCCACGCCGGTCAGACCGATACAAAAACCGATCAGCAGCCCCAGCACAAGGCGTCCGCCCAGCTCCGGCAGTGTCAATCCAAGAAAATCCATAGTCGCTCCGATCCTGTTGTGAATCAAAGCTCCGCAAGGTACCGGAATTTTCCATCCGACAAAACGGTTTCCTTCAGAATTTTACACTATATTACATTATGCGCATATGCGCATAATGTAATATACCGACCGCAACGCGGAGAAGTCCGCAGTGATTGGCAAGCAGGATTGCAATCCGGACCGGTTCCCGTACACTGCCTGTCCATGACCCCCGGCGTTACCATTCGAAAAAAAGGCACCGATTTCGTGGTTCGAAGCCGGTCGAACCGGCTGTGGCTGATGCTGTTTGACAGGCCGGAAGCAGACACCCCGGTCCGTGAAATTGAAATGGAATCCGGTCCCGACGGACTCTGGCACACAACGATTCCCGATGCCGGCGACGGCACCCTCTACCTCTATCGAACCGACGCCGTTCCCGAACAGTGGCTGCTTGACCTGTATGCCCGCGCCGTTCATACGCCCCGTCTGTGGGGCGACCCCGGCGACCTGAGGCCCGGCCAGCAGATCCGTACCGGCCGGCCGTTTCCCAAAAGCGTTGTCTGCAACAAACGCTTTTCCTGGGCGGACGAGCGCCGGCCGCGCATCCCGCTTGAAAAAACCGTTATTTATGAAACACACCTGCGCGGGTTTTCCGCACGGGAGGGAGGCGGCACCTATCTCGATTTCATCAGCAAGATTCCCTATCTCAAAGAGCTGGGGGTCACGGCGGTTGAATTTCTGCCGATCTTCGAATTTAACGAACTGGAATTCTTTCTTGAAGGCGGCACCCGCCGACACCTGTTGAACTTCTGGGGATACAGCACCGTCGGCTTCTTCGCTCCCATGAGCCGCTATGCCTCCTCGACAGAACCGGGCGCCGCCGTCACCGAATTTAAAACACTGGTCAACGCCCTGCACAAAGCCGGCATTGAAGTCATCCTGGATGTCGTCTTCAATCATACGGCCGAAGGCGCATTTGACGGACCGAACTACAGCTTCCGGGCTCTCGACGAAGACGCGTGGTATCTCATCCGCCATGACGGCAGCTACGCCAACTGGACCGGCTGCGGCAACACGGTCAACGCCAACCACCCGCACACCGCGCAATTCATTGTCGACTGCCTCAAATACTGGGTTAACGAAATGCACGTAGACGGGTTTCGCTTTGATCTGGCCACCTGTCTCTGCCGCGATGCGGACGGCACGCTGCTCGAAAAACCGCCGGTTATCGAGCAGATAGAGGCCGATCCGGATCTCAAACACACCAAACTCATTGCCGAGGCATGGGATCTCGGTGCCTATCAGGTAGGAACCTTCCCCGGCCGGCGGTTTTCAGACTGGAACGGACGCTACCGCGATGACGTACGCTGCTTCTGGAATGAGGATGCCGCCGCCGGCGAGCTGGCCACCCGGCTGGCCGGCAGTTCCGATCTGTACGAACACAAACACAGGGGACCGCTTCACTCCATCAACTTCATCACGTCTCACGACGGCTTTACGCTGGCCGATCTCGTCACTTACGAGCGCAAACACAATGAAGCCAACGGGGAACACAACCGCGACGGCGAGGACCTCAACCACAGCATCCACTTCGGTGCGGAGGGCCCGACCGACGACCCGGCGATTCTCGCCCGGCGGCTGCAGCAGCAGAAAAACCTGCTTGCCACCCTGTTTCTTTCCCGCGGGGTCCCCATGCTCACCGCCGGCGATGAATTCGGCCGGACCCAGCAGGGAAACAACAATGCGTATTGCCAGGACAATGAAATTTCATGGATCGACTGGGCCCTGCTTGAAAAAAACAGGGAGCTGTTTGAATTCACCAAAACGCTGATCGCTCTGCGGAAAAAACACCCCGTCCTGCACAACGGCACCTTCTACACCGGCAATGGCGATATCGAGTGGATGGGTCCCGATGGAAACGAACCCGACTGGAATCACGGTCGTGCGCTGGGCATGCTCCTGCCGGGAAGAAAAGACCTGCTCATCCTCATCAACAATGAAATTCACACCGTGAATTTCAAATGTTCCCCCCATTGGAAAGAGGAACTGAGCACCGCCCCCTGCAACGGCCTCACCCTGCCGCCGCACAGCCTGGCCGTCTTCAGCCGCTGACCCCCCTCCCTTCCCATCAATCAAAGTTATTCGTATATCTCTACCGCCCCGCCAGCCTGATTGATTCATAAAAATGTACGGAAACAGCTTAACTCGTTGGAATGGAGATCCGTATGGAATGTGAACATCAAAAATTCATTCCCGTCCATTTTTACCGAAGGCGCCCCGAACAGTCGAGGGCGCTCGCGATACTTCGGAGCGCGATGATTTTAGCCGCAAAGACCTTTGTTGTCGGCAGAAGCCACCCTCACCGGCACAACCGTTCCCGGTTGAATTTCCAATGATTGGAAACGGACGGGAATATAGTGTTCGGATACCCCCGAGCAAACACCGTCTTTGCAACGCTCAACCAGCACCTCGACGGTCCGGCCGGCAAACCTCTCGTTAAACGCCAGCGACAGATCATCCGCCAGCGCGGCGAGACGGCGACGGCGGGTCTGCGCAATCCCGGGATCAACCGGATTCGGCATATCCGCCGCCCGTGTTCCGGGGCGCGGGGAGTACGTAAAGAGATGCATTTTTGAAAACCCGATCTGTTTGCAGAAGGCCAGGGTTTCATTGAATTCCTGATCCGTTTCGCCGGGGAAGCCGACGATCACATCGGTGGTGATCGCCGGGGTGTCCAGAACTGCGCGGGCGCGTTCCACGGCGGCGGCGTATTGCTCTGACGTATAGCCCCGTCCCATGCGGCCGAGCACGGCGTTTGAACCGGACTGAAGCGAGAGGTGCAGATGCGGCATGAGGTTCGGCGACGACGCCCAGACAGCAAGCAGCTCATCGGTCAGTTCATTCGGGTGCAGACTCGACATGCGGATTCTTCCAAGGTCAGGAACGTTTATAATTCGGGCCAGCAGATCACTGAGCGAGTGATCGGCTTCGCGTCCGTAAAGACCAACGTGCACGCCGGCAACGACGATTTCCTGATAGCCGCGCCGTACGAGTGCTTCGGCTTCGCGCACCGCATCCTCCGGCGGTTTATCGCGCGGCGCGCCGCGCAGTTGCGGAACGATGCAATAGGCGCAGCCCGCGTCGCAGCCGTCCTGAATTTTCAAATAGGCGCGGGTCTGCCCGCCGAAATCCCCGGCACCGAACGCATCGGCATTCTCCGGCAGGCGGAAATCGGGGTTGGGCAGCGAAAGGGTCTGAAGCGCATCGGCCAGCATCTGAATCCAGCCGGGACCGGCGGCGACGCGCACGTCAATGCCGACGATGTCTGCGATGAGATCTTCCGCGGCGGCGCAGCCTGTCAGAAAGACCGCGGCATCGGGGTGCATGCGGATTTGACGGCGCACGGTCTGCCGGGATTTCTGTACGGCTGCAGCGGTTACCCCGCAGGTGTGCACCACCACGAGATCAGCCTTGTTTTGCGCCTCTCGCAGACCGAAGCCTTCGAGCAACCGGGCAATCTGCCGGGCATCGTACTGATTGACTTTACAGCCGAGCACTTCAAGCGCGTACGTGCGAAGCGGGCGGGAAGGCTCTGGGGGCGTTGCGGACATTGGGAAAAAAGAGGCTCCGTTTTTCCGGACGTCCGGAAAAACGGAGCAGGCAGGCACAGGCTTCGCATCCGGTTATCTGGACACGCGGGTTGTTCCGTCCCCGCCGGTGATGACGCGAACAC
>CAZITJ010000013.1:0-3841 GCA_964542135.1 uncultured Verrucomicrobiota bacterium | reverse complement strand
TCCGGTTATCTGGACACGCGGGTTGTTCCGTCCCCGCCGGTGATGACGCGAACACGATCGCCGGGATAGAGGGGCACATCGGCCTCCTGCACCACGGACATCGTGGTTCCGTTATCGAGCTTCACGATAATTTCAAGGCCCTCTTTACGGGTCAGCCGTTCTTCGCCCATGGCTCCGGCTGCGGCTCCGGCGAGTGCGCCGCCGAGCGTAGCCAGCCGTTTGCCGTCACCGCCGCCGACCGTGCTGCCGGCCACCCCGCCGGCGATCCCGCCGCCGATGGCTCCGATTCCGGATTTCGTGCCTTCGATTTGAATCGGCTTTACCGCTTCAACCGTGCCGAGTTCAACGGTCTGAGCGCGGCGCGCCTGGTCGCGGGAATACACTTCGCTCGAACGACTGGATACACAACCGGCGAGCAGAACAGCCGCCAGTGAAATACAGATGACACCATACCTTTTCATAATACCCTCCTGTTTGTACGGACAGTATAATGCAGGATGTGTTCACAGAGGAACAGGCAATGGGATGTTTTTTTATCGGGGCAGGTCGCGGATGCCCATGGTTTTGATTTCCATCAGCCGGGCCAGAACCTTTTTGCGGCGGATATTGAGTTTTCCTTTTTCCTGTGTTTCCCAATTGGAAACCGTCGGCAGGCTGACCCCGGCCAGTTTGGCAAACTCTTTCTGTGAAAGCCGCAGTCGCTTGCGCATGGACCGAACGCCTTGTGCAGTGATCCAGCCGCGGCGGCCCGTCTCTTCGACCGGTGCCGGAGCCTCTACTGCGTCGGACTGCTCCATTTTGCGCGCAATCTGATTTTTTTCTTTTTCGAGCCGGTCGATGCGCCGACGCAGATCCGCAATGTATTTGCGCTGACTGGCATTGACCGCTTTGATCGGTTTCAGTGCGGCGTTGACTTCGCGCCTGGAAATTCGGCTGATTTCATCCTTCAGGGCCTTCATTACATTTGCCATGAACCAATCCTTTCTTCATTGTTGACGAAACGGAACGGTTTATCCGTTCTTTTCCGTTAGCCTTTTGTTATGGCATTGCCGGGCGCGGGGCTCAAGCCTCTTTCTTCTTTTTAATCAGCATCTGAACAATCATCAGAAGCTGGCTGGTCGTCCAGTAGAGCACCAGTCCGGACGGCATACTGTAGAGAATAAACAGCATCATGACCGGCATCATCACGGCCATCATTTTCTGCTGCTGGGCATCGCCGGCACCGCTGGGCATCAGTCGCTGCTGCCAGACCATGGTTCCGGCCATGATCAGCGGGAGAATGTTGAGTGATCCGACCAGGGGGATCATCCCTTCGAACAGCCGTTCGGGCTCCGAAAGATCGCGCACCCACAGAAACTTGGAAAAGCGCAGCTCAATGGCGCTGCGCAGAACGGTAAAGAGCGCAATAAAGACCGGGATCTGGATCAGCATCGGCAGGCAGCCGCCCAGCGGGTTGATTTTGTGCTCCTTGTAGAATGCCATGGTCTCCTGCTGCATCCGCTGCGGATTGTCTTTGTATTTTTCTCGAATTTCTTTGATCTGCGGCTGGAGAGACTGCATGCGGCGCATGCTTTCGGTGCCTTTATGGGTGATCGGCCAGAAAATAATCCGCACGATCACGGTCAGCAGCATAATGGCCAGGCCGTAGTTGCGGACGACCCGTTCGAGGGATTTGAGACCCCACAGCAGTGCGCGTTTGATCGGATACATCACCGGATTCATAAAACTCCAGAACCCGGTGCTCTTGAAGCCCATGACCTCCGTCTGCTCCATCCCCTGCGTCTTGAGGAATGAAAAATCCTTGGGTCCGAAGTAGGCGCGGGCCGACCGCTGAACGACGTCGCCCTCCGGAATCAGTTCGGCACCGAACAGCAGTACGCCGGCCACTTCCACCGGAACCGTATCGGTTCCCTCACCCTCCATACGGGCGGTGATATCAAAGCCGGAGGCCGCTGTTCCCGGCGTCAGAATCTGCACAAAAAACTTGTTTTTGGCGGCAATCCAGTCGACCGGGTGAGAGGCCAGCGCCGAGGGCGGAGCCGGAATCATCTGCTCCGATGCGGGCAGATCGTCAAACAGCTTGTCGAGACGCTTTCCCCAGTGTTCAACGCCCTGAGCGGCGGCAAATGTATCGACCCCCAGGGTGGAAAGCCCCCGCATGGAACTGACGCCGGCGGGATTGCTCATCGGCCCGGTGGAAAGCCGCATATCGGGCAGCGCCCAGGGGCGGTCGCCGCCGTTGACAAATTCATCTTCGACATGAAGCAGAAAGTTGCCGCCCAGTTGAAAGCGGCGGCGGAATTGACGTCCGTCGCCCAGATCGGCGCGATAGACCACGCCGCCGTCCTGCCGTTCGATTGTGCCGCCCCGCAGGGAAAGCCCGCTGTACTGAAGCGCGGGAGCAACCGAAAAATCAAGCACGACCGGACCGCTGTCCTCCCGGTTTTCAGCCGGGTAGTTTTTCAGCACAGCGGAAAGGACGCTGCCGCCGCGGGAGGAAACTGTCAGCTCGATTTCTTCATTATCCAGCACAAGGCGCTGCTCAGGCTGCGTGGATTCGGGTTCGGCAACCGGCCGGGCCGGCGCGGGCCGGGGATCCGCGGAGAATTCGGCCTCCGGTGCTGAAATCGCCGGCACCGGATCATCCGCCGGAAGGATCTCGTCTGCCGGCGCGGCGCTGTCAACCGGCGCGGCGCTGTCAACCGGCGCAGCCGGTTCCGGACGGGGGAAAAACTTTTTTTCAAGCGCCGGATAATAATTCATCCAGGCAAACATCAACAGCACCAGAATGCCGACGATTATCACATCATTTTTTTTCATATCCGTTCCTGTCGCTCAAATGGTTACAGCGGCTGCCGGCCTCTCCGCGATGGGTTGCGTCCGCTTCCTTTTTTCTTTCCCTGCCGTCCGCTTTCCGGCGTCTGTTCTCCGGAACAGGATCGAACCCGCCCGGATTCCAGGGATGGCATCGGCAAATTCGTTTCAGGCTGAGCCAAAGACCGGCTACTATGCCATGCTTTTCAAGCGCTTCAATGGTATAATCCGAGCAAGTTGGATGAAACCGGCAGCAGGGCGGCTTCAAACGCCCCAGTGTTTTCTGATAGATGCGAATCAGAACGACGAATAGACGTTTCATTGCCAAAACACCTCGGACCCTCTCGAAAATCGCAATACCCGATATCCCGAAGAAGCCCGAATCCCGACAAACCCCAAGGCCCGACAACGTTCTTTGTGGAGTTTATCCATTCGGATTTCCTTCGGATTTGGGTGTTTCGTGCTTCGGATTTTTGATGAGTCCCGCTTTTTTTGCGAGATAACGGAGTTCCTTCTCCACATCCTCCTGCGAGGCTCTGAGCAGACGGCGACGGGCGATGAGCAGAATATCGGATTGTGTGCACATTTCCGCGCGCAGTTTGCGAAAGGCTTCGCGCAGGCGGCGGCGGGCCAAATTGCGATCCACAGCGCGCGGTCCGGCTTTCCGGCTGGAAATCACCCCGAGCCGGCAGTCGGCTCCATCGCCGCGGCGCACCCAAAGCACCATCAGCCGGCCGACAAAACTTTGTTTCTGCGCAAAAGCCTCCCGGAAGAGGGAGGCTTGGATCAATCGCTGTTGTCTGGATAGGGTCTGCTTCGCCACGGCCCGTCCTCCGGCCCGTCTGCGGCTTTACGCGTCGGCCACGGTCAGGCGTTTCCGGCCCTTGCGGCGGCGGCGGGCCAGGATTTTGCGTCCGTCGGCGGTTTCCATCCGTTTGCGAAAACCGTGTTTGCGGGCGCGTTTGATTCGTGAAGGCTGCCAGGTTCGTTTCATGATTCTGTTCTCCGCTGAAATTCAAAAAGAGCG
>CAZITJ010000012.1:0-33309 GCA_964542135.1 uncultured Verrucomicrobiota bacterium | reverse complement strand
TTCTCCAAATGCCGCCAGCGCTGAAAACAGCTAAACTGTTACTATCTGTTACCTATCTACCCGGTTCAGACCTATAATGGATGGTTCAACATTCCCTGATTCCATGGTTCCTTTTCCGCCGTCTCCATTGCTATGCTCTTTCGTGATGTCTGAAAATCAACAACCAGCCGCATTGATCAGCGAATTGTTCAGCTCGGCGCAGGGCGAAGGGGTGCATATCGGCCGCCGGCAGCTTTTTGTGCGCTTCTGCGAATGCCACCGGCGCTGTCTGTACTGCGACACGAATATTGATAAGACCCAAACGGCTCAAATCGAGTATGTTCCCGGAAGCGGCCGGTTCGAATCCGTCCCGAATCCGCTTTTTCTGAGCCAACTGCTCTCCATTCTGGATGCGATGAGTCCGCCGGAATCATTTCATGACGACCTGTTCATTACGGGCGGCGAGCCCCTGCTCTACGCCGATTTTCTGAAAAAAATGCTTCCCGAAGCCCGCAAGCGTTTCAAACTGCCGGTTCATCTGGAAACGGCGGGTGACAAACCCGCCGAGTTCGCCCGGATCGCCGAATGGGTGGATCACGTGCTGATGGACATCAAACTGCCCAGTGTGACCGGCGAAGCCGAAACGTGGGATGAGCATCTGGCGTTTTTAAAACAGATACTCCGTTCCGGAACCGGAGCGACCCTCAAGCTGGTGGTGCATGCCGACACCGAACCGGGCGATCTGGAACAGGCGGTTGATGTTCTGCGCAAAGCAGGCGCGGATTTCCCGGTGGTGCTTCAGCCGATGACCGCCACTCTGCAGAGCGACCGGGTTCCGACGGCGCAGCAGGTGCTCGGCTGGCAGTCCAAAATGGCGCTTGCGCTCGGGCGCGGGGTGCGCATTATTCCTCAAACCCATAAAATGATGGGGCTTCTTTGAAGAGGAACGGCGGGATACAGGAGTGATGGATTGATGGAAGAGAAAAAAAAGGCGGTGGTGCTGCTGAGCGGCGGGCTGGACTCGGCCACGGTGCTGGCGATTGCGGCAGCGCAGGGTTTCGAGTGTTACGCCCTCTCCTTCCGCTACGGCCAGCGCCATGCCGTCGAACTGGCGTGTGCGGATCAGGTCGCCCGTTCGCAGGGTGCTGCCGAACACCGCACGGTGGAGATCGACCTCGCCGCGTTCGGCGGATCGGCGCTGACCGATCATGCGATTGACGTGCCGCACAACGGAAGCGCAGGCGATGAGATCCCGGTCACCTATGTGCCGGCCCGGAACACGATTTTTCTGTCCTATGCGCTGGCCCGGGCCGAGGTGCTGGGAAGCACCGACCTGTTTATCGGCGTCAACGCGCTCGACTACAGCGGCTATCCCGACTGCCGGCCCGAATTTATCGAGGCCTACGAGAAGATGGCCAACCTCGCCACCAAAGCGGGCGTAACCGGAAATCATCTGACCCTGCACACCCCGCTGATTGATTGCACCAAGGCGCAGATCATTCAAAAAGGGATCGAACTGGGCGTGGACTACGGCCTGACGTCGAGCTGCTACGACCCCGCGCCCGACGGCGCGGCCTGCGGCACCTGCGATTCCTGCCGCCTGCGCCTCAAAGGATTCAGGGAGATCGGCAAGACCGATCCGAGGAAATACGTTCAAACCGTTTAAATCGTTGACGCCGTTAAAATCGAAAAAGGAACTCTGATTATGGCAACGCTCGAAATTTACAAATCGTTTCGTTTTGATGCCGCCCACCGCCTGACCGGCGTGCCGCCGACGCACAAATGCTCAACAATGCACGGCCACAGCTATGAAATCCAGATCTGGCTGAAAGGGCCCGCTGATCCCCAGACCGGTTTTGTGATGGACTTCGGCGATCTGGCAAAAGCCTGCGACCCGCTGTTCACTGAAATGGATCACGCCATTCTCAACGAGATTGAGGGGCTTGAAAACCCGACCAGCGAAACCATGTGCCTCTGGCTGTGGAAGCGCCTGAAGCCGACGCTGCCCCTGCTCTCGCGAATCGTGATCCGCGAAACACCGACTTCAGGCTGTGTTTACGAGGGCGGCTGAGGTTCCAATGGCCGCAAACTCACGGATCCGCCGAATCGACGCACACACTGGAGCGAATGCCGCCGCGGGCGGTGAAATCGCCGCTGACAATCAGCCGCCGCGGCTTACACACGTCCATGAGGTCGGTAAAGATGCGATTGGTGACGTCTTCGTAGAAGGAGCCTTCGTTGCGGAAGGAAAACAGGTAGAGCTTGAGCGACTTGCTTTCCACACACAGCTCATTTGGAATGTAGCGGATCGTGATGCGCGCGAAATCCGGCTGGCCGGTAATCGGGCAGAGCGATGTAAACTCGTCGGTTTCAAACGTGATCCAGTAGTCGCGCTGCGGGTTGCTGTTTTTGAAGGTTTCAAAAATCGACGGATCCGGCTGCTGCGGATAGTTCGTTTCCCCTGTTTTTAATAAAGTCAATCCCTTGGTATTGCTCATCACTCCATCCCCTCCTTATACGAGATAAAATTGATTCGTACCGGATCTCTGCTGCCGCTCTGCCGAGCAACGGAACAAACCGCCGATTACGCGGATTGAAACGGATTTACGTTGTTTCATATCGGCGATTATCCGCGCTATCCAGCGGTTAAACGTATGAGTTAAACGAACTGATATTATTCATAGTGATCCGGGATACGGGATGCAAGATGCGAACGCGCGAAACTTCTCCGCACTCCGCAACCCGGATCACAAAAAGAACTCCGTGAGTTTGTTGAATCCATGCCACGTCTGATCGGCGGTAAATTCACCGGGATGGCCGATGCCGTAACTCACAAAGCCGCCGTTGACCCCGGCGCGGTGCGCGGACTCCAGGTCGGTGTGGTGGTCGCCGATCATCCATGTGTTTTCAGGCGTCGTTCCTGTTTGTTCCATCAGCGTGTTGATTCCGTCCGGCGCGGGTTTCAGATTCGGCAGGTCGCCGCCGCCGATCATGCGGACAAAACGCTGCGAGACGCCCAGATGTGCCAGAATCAACCGGGTGGGGTCGCCCGGTTTATTGCTGAGCACGGCGAGCACATGACCGGCACCCTGCAGGCTGCACAGACCCGCTTCGACGCCGGGATACAACGCTGTCTGCTCCAGCATATGGTCCAGATAAAAGCTCCGGTCGAGCTCGACGGCCTCCTCTACATCGATGCCCTCCACCCCCTGCAGGGAGCGCTCCACCAGCTTGCGGATACCGTTGCCGACAAATCCGGTGACGGTATCCACGCTCAGCGGCGGCAGGCTGTAATGGGTCCGCATCCGGTTGATGGCGGTGGTGAGATCGGCCCGTGTATCGGCCAGTGTTCCGTCCAGATCAAAAATAAGAAGCTGTTTTTTCATGGGAGCCGTGATTGAACCGCATTCCGCCCGGTTTTTCAGCCGTAAAAACGGAAAAACAGCTCCCGGGTAAAAATTTTGAACAAAGCCCATGTCGATGCGTCTATGAAGGCGTATCGTTCAATTTTGAAAAAGGAGAGACTCCCGATGAACCGATTGCTGCTGATCATGACGTGCTGTGCGACCCTGGTATGCGGATGTCACGCAGAAGACAGGGACGTGGCCGCCCTGCGCAGAACCGGAGAAGCGTTTGTACAGATTGCGGAGGAGGTGACCCCGGCGGTGGTTTCCATTCGCGTTGAACAGACCGTCGATGTGCAGCAGCGGTCCGGCCCGCTCGGCGGAGAGGTTCCGGACCTGTTTGAATATTTTTTCGGTCCGCAGCTTCGGCGGGGCTTCCCGCAGCAGTCGCCCCGGCAGCGACGGCGTATGGGCCAGGGCTCCGGGTTCATTATCACCGAAGACGGGTACATTCTGACCAACAATCATGTGGTCAATGATGCCGACAGTATCATCGTCACGCTGCAGGACGGCCGCGAATTTGATGCCGAACTGGTCGGCACCGATCCGGAGACCGAAGTGGCGCTTATCCGCATCGAAGATGAAGACAGTCTGCCGATTGTCAAACTCGGCAATTCAGATGCGTTACAGGTCGGCGAATGGGCCATCGCCGTCGGCAACCCCTTCGGGCTGCAGGAAACCGTCACCGTCGGCATTATCAGTGCGACCGGCCGCAGCGTCGGCATCACCGATTATGAAAACTTCATTCAGACCGATGCCGCCATCAACCCGGGAAACTCCGGCGGTCCGCTGCTGAACATCAACGGCGAAGTTGTCGGCATCAACACCGCCATCTACAGCCAGAGCGGCGGCTACATGGGCATCGGCTTCGCCATTCCCATCAACATGGCGATGACCATCAAGGAGGCCCTCATTAAAGACGGCAAGGTACAGCGCAGCCTGATCGGCATTTATCTGCAGCGCCTGACCCCTGAGCTGGCCGAAAGCTTCGGCCTGGACAGCACCGACGGCATCCTGATCTCTCAGGTATCGGAGGATTCCGCGGCATCGGAAGCAGGTATCCAGGCCGGCGATATTATTCTGGAATTGAACGAACAGCCCGCCGGGAAACTGTCCTCGTTCCGCAACCGTGTCGCGGCCACGCCGCCCGGCACGGACATCACGCTGACGGTTCTGCGCGACGGGGAGCGTAAAACCTTCACCCTGACCACCCGTGCGAAGGACGGTGCCGGCATGAATGCCGACAGCTGGTCCATTCTGGAAACCGCCGGTTTTGAAGCGCGGGAACCCACCGAGCAGATGCTGGAACAGATGCGTCTGCCGCTGAACAGCCGCGGCGTCGTTGTGACCGAGGTGGAACGCGGCGGCCCGGCGTGGACCGCCGGACTGCGCGAGGGCATGCTGATTCTGTCGGTAAACCGCATGCCTGCGCATGATGCCGAGCATTTTCATGAGGCGCTGGAGGCTTCGAAAAACGCGGACCGGCTGTTACTGCTCACACGGCATCCGCGCTACGGATCACGCTATCTGATCGTTCCGCTGGACAAATAGAACCGATTCTGTGCGGGCAGGCAGTCCTGCCCTGCACAGCAGGCGGTCGCGGGACAGGGCGTGATCAGGCTGGGGATGTTATGGATGGCGCGTCAGCCGGTTGATTGCGCACCGTCGGCGGGAAATTCAACGCGCACCACGGTGCCTTCCCCGACGCGTGAATTGACTGTGATGTCCCCGTTCAGCACATCGAGCGTCCGCTGCACAATGGCCATTCCCAGGCCGATCCCGCGATGGTCTGCTCCCTGATGATGGAACGAGGAGAACGGTTCATAGAGATGGGGCATAAAATCAGAGGGGATGCCGGGCCCGTCGTCTTCTATCTCCACCCAGACCCCGCCGGCCGGCCGGCCGCCGCTGCGCAGTGTGAGGGTTCCGTCCGCCGGCAGCACCTCCACGGCATTGCGCATCAGATTAATCAGCACCGCCATGACGGAACCGGGCGGCATCTCGATTTTCGGAACCGAGGGATCCCGTTGATCACAAATCCGGACGCCGCGTTTCTGAACTGTTTTTCGAAGCAGTGCCAGAGCGTTGTCCATCATGGCATTCATGTTCAGCCGCTCGCGTTCAACCGGCACGGGCTCATGGAGCCGGTACATCCGTTCAATCAGCTCACTCATGCGGCGAAGTTCGCGGTCGGCGGAATCAGCAAAATCCGTAAAACGGGCGGCGGGGTCCATATTGATCCGCAGCAGATTGACGGCATCGCGTGCCGCACTCAGCGGCGCATTGAGCTCCTGTGCAATCCCCTCGGTCAGCAATCCGAGCAGATCCGTTTTCTTCAGACGAAGCGTCCGGTGCTTGTTTTCAATAATCTGCTGAGCCCGTTTCTGAGCGGCGGCCTCCAGATCAATCCCGGGAGAAGCCGCCGGGGACGGTTCCGACTCCGGCAGGACCAGCACCAGGAACTGATCCCCGGTGCCGATGCCGCCCGGCGTTTTCAGCAGCCGGAGGGTTGCCTCAAAGGAAGCGCGGCCGTTCTCCCGGAAAATCAGGGTGCCCTGCTCCGCGGCGGCGCCGGTCTGCAGCTTCTTCTGCAGACCGTCAAACACGCGGCGGCTTTCCCGTGACAGCCGTTCTGTGAACTCCCGGCCGATTGTGTCATCGGGCGATTGTCCGGTGTATGCCGCCCAGGCCGGATTGATATTGATTATGCGTCTCTCGTCGTCGAGCGTCAGCAGAGGAACCGGCGACTGTTCATAGAGCAGGCGGAAGCGGTGTTCGCGCCGTTCAAGCTCCTGCTGCATATGGATCTGGGCGGTGACATCGTTGTACACCGCCACTACGCGGCCGTCCGGCCGCCGGTACACGGCGGTATCGCGCCAGCCGGAAATCCGGTCGTCTTCATAATGACGCATCGGAAACAACTCGGGTTTTCCGCTTTTCCAGACGCGGTGCAGCACCGCCGGCAGGCCGAAGTCGTCCACACCGGGAAAGACATCATGCAGGGGCTGATTGATCAGATGGGCCCGGGCGACCTGCTCGATCCGTTCGACCGCCGGGTTGATGTCTTCAATAATGAAATCCCGGCCGCGGGCATCTGCAGCCCGGAACACCGCCACCCCGCAGGGCAGGTTGTTAAACAGACCGCAGTCCGTCGCATTGCAGCGATCGGGAGGCGAATGAAGCCGGGAGCGTCCCCGTATCGACGGGCCGATGATCAGCAGCCCGGTCAGCAGCATCAGTGAAATCACAAAGGCCACCGACTCGGCCGCCAGATGACCCGGGGTGACCGACAGACTGCTGAACAGACCATAAAACGTGATGGCCCGGCGAACCCCCATGAGTACAAAGGCCGCTGCGATCAGCATCCAGGCGAGGCGCCGTTCCGAGTTGCGAACCATATACACCGCAAAAAAGGCCGCACAGAACTGAAGCACCAGCGAAATGCTCAAAATCAGAAGCACCCAGCCCTGTATCCAGTTCCCGGCGTTGGAAAGCCAACCCTCCATGGCCTGAAACAGTAGCGGCAACCCGGTTTTTCCGCAAGCAGATTACGGCGGGGCCGTCACGCCGCGGAACCGGCTTTGCTCCCGGACAAATTCCGATGCGTGATAGAGCAGATCCGCGCCGTCGGGCAGGTTCAGTTTTTCGCGGATTCGCTCCCGGTAGGTTTCCACCGTTTTGACACTCACCTGCATCCGCTCGGCAATCCGTTTAGGGACATGGCCGTGACCGGTCAGGCAGAACACTTCGAACTCCCGATGGGAGAGCCGGTCAAACGGTGTTCCGCCGGAATCGGCTGGAAAACCGGCCTGGCGTGCCATTTGACTGCGAAGCTGATCGCTGAGATACACACCGCCCGCCGCCACCCGCTCGATCGCCCGGGGCAGATTTGTGCCCGGCTCGTAGACTGAAATATATCCGGCCGCCCCCGAGCAGATGGCCCGTTCCGCATACAAGTGATCCAGATGCAGATAAGAAAAAACGAGCAGGCCGACGCCGGGGAAGCGGCGATGAATGGTCTGCAGCAGGGACATGCCGCTGACGTGATGCATGGACAGATTGAGCAGAACCACATCCGGCTTTGAATCCGCGATGGCTGCCAGCGCCTGATCCGCCCGGTCGACCTCTTTCACAAGCAGGTGGGCAATATGCCGCAGTCCTTCGGCAAAAAAGGTTCGGCACAGCCGGTAATCATCAACCATTAAAACTTCAATGTGAGCGGGCGGCTTGGTCGGCATTTGCTGAAACCTTACGTTTTACAAATGAACCTTATATCACAGGCGGCAGACTAAAAAGTAAAAAAGAAAAAAACAAAAAAGGCGTCTCCTCAAAAAGCAGTTGTGTTCGACAAACTTTCATCTACACTGAGTGCATACTGCCGTGCCCGTCTGCCGCACAGACCGCCGCACCGAGACGAAACGCCCGCGCGGCGCAACCCGTTTTCCTTCAGCAGCGAAAGGGAGAGCCGGCCCGTCCTGCGGGGGACGCGGCGGGATGATTGCAGCGGCGGGCGGCATGTTCCTGCGGGCAGACCGCCGGGCCGAACCGCGGTCAGGCGCTTTTCTTTTTGGCCGTTCCGAGCTCAACAGGATGCGCACGGCCCTCGACGACATCGCGGGTGAGCCGGCAGTGCGTGACATCATCGCGCTGCGGCACTTCATACATGACATCGAGCATCAGGTGTTCGAGGATGGCGCGCAGTCCGCGGGCGCCGGTCTTGCGTTTGATCGCCATGCGGGCGAGTGCATGCAGGGCCTCGTCGTCCACCTCGAGTTCCACACCGTCCATGGCCAGCAGTTTGCGGTACTGCTTGATCATGGCGTTGCGCGGCTGAGTAAGAATATGCACCAGATCCTCTTCGGAGAGCTCCTGCAGCTGCACCACCAGCGGGATGCGCCCGATAAACTCCGGGATCAGCCCGTATTTCAGCAGATCTTCGGGCTCCACATTCATGGTGGGGGGCTTCCAGCCGTCACTGGAACGCTCGGCGGTTCCGAATCCGAGCACTTTGGTGTCGGTACGCCGCCGGATGATATCGTCCATGCCGACAAAGGCACCGCCGCAGAGGAACAGAATGTTGGAGGTGTCGAGCTTGATGTACTTTTCCTGCGGGTGCTTGCGGCCGCCTTTGGGCGGGATGTTGGCAACGGTGCCCTCCATGATTTTAAGCAGGGCCTGCTGAACGCCTTCACCGGACACATCGCGCGTGATGGACACGTTGTCGGTTTTGCGGCCGATTTTATCGATTTCATCAATGTAGATAATTCCGCGTTCGGCGCGTTTGATATCGTGGTCGGCATTCTGCAGCAGGGTGAGCAGAATGCTCTCCACATCTTCGCCGACGTAGCCGGCCTCCGTGACCGTCGTGGCATCGGTGACCGCATAGGGCACGTCGAGAATCCGCGCGAGCGTTTTGGCCAGCAGGGTTTTTCCGCTGCCGGTCGGCCCGACCAGCATCACATTGCTTTTTTCCAGTTCCACCCCGTCCTCGCCGGACGTGCGGTCAGTCAGCCGTTTATAGTGATTGTGCACCGCTACGGAGAGCACTTTCTTGGCATGCTCCTGACCGATCACGTATGCATCGAGATGTTCCTTGATTTCATGCGGGCGGGGCACGCGCAGGGCCGGCGGTTCGGCGTCCGCGCCTTTTCCGGCGGGCGGCCGCTGCTGGGCGATCATGGCGTCGCAGAGTTCGACGCACTCATCGCAGATAAAGATGCCGCCGGGGCCGGCGATCAGGTGCTGTGCATCCTGCTCGGCCTTGCCGCAGAACGAACAGGACGGTTGGCTGGGATTTCGGGTATTCATAAATAATGACGGGGCAGCGGTGTGCGGACGATGGTGCAGTGCATGCGGCTGCGGCGGATTGTTCGTTTACTGTTTCTGGACCACGACGGCGTCCACCAGGCCATAGCTGACCGATTCTTCGGCCGACATAAAGTAGTCGCGGTCGCTATCCCGCTCAATGGTCTCGACCGGCTGGCCGGTATGTTCGGCGAGGATTTCATTCAGGCGCTGTTTCATGCGCAGAATTTCCTTGGCCTGGATGCCGATATCGGTCGCCTGCCCCTGCACGCCGCCGAGCGGCTGATGAATCATGATCCGCGAATTGGGCAGCGCAAAGCGCTTTTCTTTGGTTCCCGCCGCCAGCAGCACGGCGGCCATGCTGGCGGCCTGACCGACACAATAGGTGGTGATCGGACAGTTGAGAAACTGCATAGTATCATAAATGGCCATGCCGGCGGTGACACTGCCGCCGGGCGAATTGATATAAATGCTGACATCCTTTTCGGCATCTTCGCTCTGCAGAAACAGCAGCTGCGCAATCACCAGATTGCTGACCGCATCATTGATGTCCGTGCCGAGAAAAATAATACGCTCTTTGAGCAGACGGGAGTAGATATCATAGGACCGCTCGCCGCGGCCGGTCTGTTCGACCACCATCGGCACCAGCATTTGGGCTTTTTCATTCATGTTGTTCTCTCCTGAACGAAGCGTCCGGCTCCGTTCACGGTGGGTGATCTTCAGTTTGACGGACCGGGCGGCGGGTTGAACCGGACGACCGGAACCGGTGCGTTCACATTATTTGATCTTCGCATGTTCGAGCAGAAACTCAATGGTTTTACCGACCTGAATCTGTTCGCGCACCGCGTCGAGCTGCCCTTCTTTCTCCAGCTCGCCGCGCAGGGTGCCGGCATCCTGCTGACGCTGAACCGCCATGCGGGCAATTTCGGCCGAAACCTCCTGATCATCGACGCCGATGCTTTCGGCCTCGGCAATCGCCCGCAGAATATAGCGCAGACGGACCTGTTCCTCCGCCTTGGTTTTTGCTTCCTCCACCAGATCGTCGCGCTGGGCGCCGATCTGCTCCTGGGTCATGCCCCGCGCCATGCGCTGGCGGGTCAGATCATAGAGCACAGACCGGGTCTGCTGCTGCACCGCGGTTTCGGGCACCTCCATGCGGGTTTTTTTAAGCAGGTGTTCGCAGATCAGGTCCTGCTGCCGGTTTTTTTCGCGGGCGGCGGCCTGCTCTTCCAGATGCGTCCGTATATTGTCGCGCAGCTCCTGCTCGGATTCGACACGCAGTTTCTCAAGAAACGCCTCATCAAAATCCGGCAGTTTGGTTTCGCGCAGACCGGTCACCTCCACCTTGAAATCGGCTTTCAGACCGGCGAGTTCTTTCACGATAAAATCAGCCGGGAACTCGACGGGGATCTCCTGCCTGTCGCCGATGGACGCGCCGATCAGTGCCCGGCCCATGCCCGGAAGAAACGATTCATCATCGCAGGTGATCCAGTAGCCGCTGCCCTGCCCCATGCCGCGGGCTTCGGGAACCTTCTGTTCCAGCGGGTCGCCGTCCAGCGTCGATTCATAGGACACCTGCACCATATCGCCCTCGGCGGCGGGTCGGTTGTCAATGTCCTCAAACGTCGCCTGCTGGCGGCGAATGGACATCACCATATCGTCCACCTGCTTTTCGTCCACATCCGTTTTCTCGGTCTTGATGGAAATGCCGCGATATTTCGGTATTTTAAACTCCGGCTCCACATCCACCGTCACCTCAAAGGTCAGCGGTTTGCCGTCCTCGAGCGCCGGTTCACCGACATCCACAACCGAAACAATATTCAGCTCTTCGCTGCGCACGGCCTCATGATAAAATTTCGGGACGATGCGATCCTTCAGATCCGCCGTCATTTCTTTGGCGAATTTTTTTTCAACCAAATGTTTCGGCGCGCGGCCCTTGCGGAAACCGGGCAGTGCGACCCCTTTTGCGTATACCGACAGCAGCTCGGCCCGCTCCTGAGCCACGTCCTCCGCCGGCACTTCGATTTTCAGTGTTTTACGGCACACCCCGGCGTTTTTTAAAGCAACTTTCATTCAGAACTCCTCTGCAAATTGAAAATTCAGAAACGGCAGACCATACGGCAGCGTTCCGGAGAGGTCAAACGCCTTTCGCAGGAAGTCAGACGGCCGGTCTGTAGAGCCGTTTATGCGCCTGCATGCCGGCAAAGCGGAAGGGACCGGTGCGATACTGGGCAAAGGTGTGCGTTCCGCCGTCGGCGGGGATGCCGTAGTTGTAGATATCTTCGTACTGCTGGAAGGTCAGCTCCGTTCGATCGTTCAGCAGTTGCTGATGGGCGCGGCTCAGCAATGCATCGCGCCAGCCGGGCTGAACCGTTCCGCTGAAAAATTCGCCGACACAGCCCGATCCGTAGCTGTAGAGCCCGATGCGTTGATCGGACAACTCGTCGCTGGCGTTATCCAGCAGCGAGGTCAGGCCGACGTAGAGCGACGCGGCGTAACAGTTTCCCGCCGCGCGGCTGTAAATCAGCGATTCGCCGATCACGCGGTCGAGATCGTCCGCCGAAATCCCGCGCGCCAGTTTCTGGTGCGCCTTGGCGGCCATGCGGGTGAACGGAATGTGGTAGCAGAAGCGGGCAAAGTCATCAAGCGAGCGGCCGGACTCTTCGGCGTACTGCTCCCACGCCGCCTTGAGCGCCCGGATGTACACCGTCGTGGAATACTTCCCGTCCACCAGCGCCTCGGACAGATAATTCGGCCGCCAGAAATCCATGACGTCTTCGGCATAAAAGCCGGCTTCCGCATCGAGCACCAGCAGGCGCGGATCGACCGAAACCGTAAAGGCAACCGCTCCCGCACCCTGTGTGGATTCGCCGGGGCTTCCGAGCTCGTAGCGGGCGATGTCGGAAGCAATCACCAGCACTTTGCTCCGCGGGCGCATCGCCACCAGCCCCATGGCCATGCGCAGCGCGGCGGTCGCGCTGTAGCAGGCCTGCTTCAGTTCCACCACCCGGCAGCGCGACGACAGATCGAGCAGGCTGTGAACAAACAGTCCGGCCGCTTTGGACTGGTCGATGCCGCTCTCGGTGGCAAACAGCAGGTTTTCCACGCCGTCGAGCGCACCCTGTTCTTTCAGCCGGAAGGCTGCACTCGCGGCCATCGTCACAATATCCTCGTCCGGCGGCGGGATGCCCATCTTCTCCTGTCCGATCCCGGTATAGAATTTTTCAGGCTCCACGCCGCGCGCCGCCGCCAGCGTCTTCAGATCGAGAAAATACTGCGGCGTATAAAAAGAAATCTGGTCGATACCGATTTTCATATTATCTCCTGAACGCCCTTCGTTCAGAATCATTCAGCGCAATGTAGTCATCGATTAAAAACAGATCCTGAATAATCATCCTCGCCCGTCCGTTCCGGGTAACAATCACCGGCTCGCCGGTTTCACAGGCCGGATCGACCCCCCCGGCGGCATTGGCTTTCACGTAACGGATCGGCTTAATTGCCTCGCTGAGTTTCATCCACACCGTCCCAACCAAATATGGTTTCAATTCGAACCCATGCTAATCCGCCAAAAAAATATGTAAACGTCCATTTTCAGAACCTTCTGCCGAAGGTTCTATCACAAAAGCATATCCAGGGCGGCAGAGCCGCAACCAAAACTTCCATGAAGCCGTTTTTACCACCTCATTGAGCCCGAACCTTCGGGCCGCTCACAGGTTCGCCGGAGACCTGAGGTATTCTGAAAGTGCTTTTCAGTAAAAATATCTCGGCTGTTTCCTCGGCTGGATGGATGCCGGGGCCGCAATTGCAGCGGAAGAGGCGACCGTTTTTCTTGAGTGCGATCTGAAATCCGCCCATCTCAGAAAATTCCACTCCCTCCAAAGCGTCAATGAAATGCGTCAATCCCTGACGCTGGCGAATGGGAATGGTTCGGCCAAAACGGGTCTTTGCTCCTTCATCGTGACACCTTTTCCCGGCTTACTTCATTCCTTGCCCCTGTTCCTCCTCCTCCCAAACAGAAGGCCACGAACCGCGTACGCAGCCATAATGCCGGACGAGGGAACCGAAACCGGAGGCGTCCGGGGCGGGATTAACGGGGTTTCCCTTGGCATCCAAATGCAGAACCGTCGCGCCGGCAAGGTAGCTTTCCTCGCCGCGGTTTGCGGCAATCGTCCGAAGCACCTTTGCCTGGATATCCGTTAGCGGCATAATTTTGCGGCGAGAAGGAACCCTTCCCGCCCTCCGTTTTTTCGCAAGCCTCGAATGATTTCAGGCACATCCGCCTGCGACACCTTCAGGTCCGCCCGCAAATACCAGAAACAACGGGAATGAAACCGACGAAAAGCGCGCTGCGCCTCGCGCAGGCGCACCATGTCGCGTGCCGTTTCCGACGAAAGGACGCGTCGGCTTTTCTCACCGCCTTTTCGTCCGATTTGAGAAAAATAATCTCGAACCAAATCTGGAGTTTCCATGCTCATCATCGTAAGCGGCTTACGTTTAAAAATCAAGTGGAGACTTTATAATCAAATCTGTATTTCCCCGAAATTCCTCCACCGACGCCGTTCAGAGCAGGAACATGGCGGTGACAAACTCGCACTTCAGTCACCGGATCAGCGCGAAAGGGGATTGCGGACGCGGAGTTCGGGGAAGCGGCTGAAGTCCCGGTCAATGGACCAGAATTCGGCCACCCCGCGGTCGAGGCAGCAGGCGGCAATACGCGCGTCATGCACCAACGCCCCCTGAACGGCGGCGTCCACGGCCATTCGCTCAAGCCGCTCAATCATACCTTCCTCATCGCAGAGAATCCGCAAGCCCGGGGACTCGCGCCACGCACGAATCTGATCTACGGCCTGAGCGGGCGTCGAGGGGGGTTCCCACAGTCCGCGTCGTGTCACCACCCCGTAAAATTCGACCAGGCTGTGATAGCAGATTCCCCACGGAGCCGGCGACTCGGCCAGCGAACGCACGGCATCAAAAGCCCGTGGATGGAGTGCGGCATCACGACGATGGGCGAGAACAAGAATGTTGGTATCCACGGCGATCATGACGGAAGCCGTTCGGCGCGCTGGGCGTCGATTTCCCGGTTAACGGCATCCACATCAATCAATGCGCCGTTGTTTTTTCCGACGGAAGCGTCGCGCAGTGTAAAACGGGACGGAGAAGACTGCAGTTCTTTTTCCAAGGCGTCCACAACGAGCGCGCGAAAGGTCATATTGCGCCGGGCAATGGTCTTGCGAACCCTGCTCATCAGGCCGTCGGGCATATCTATGGTTGTTCTCATGCATAAATATATATAACATGAGCCGGGGTGTGTCAACGACCCGCAGCACGTCAACCCTGTACGGGGATTTTTATCGGCAGACAGGACGCCCGTCCTGTTTTGCAAGCAGGGCGCCGTTGCCTTTGAGCTGTTCAATGTTTTTGCATCCAAGCAAAAACATAGCGGTGACAAACTCGCGTTTGATTTTCTGAATCACTGCACGCACTGCGTCGGTTGATTCCATCGCGGGCGTGAGCAGCGGGCGGGCCATGCCGCACAGCGACGCGCCGAGGATCATGGCCTTGGCCATATCAATCCCCGTACGCACGCCGCCGGATGCGATCAGCGTAATTCCCTGTGTTGCAGGACGTCCTTCTCGTATTCCAGAGGACGTTTGATCCTGCCCGGAGATCACGGGCTCCTGATTACAGGAAGCCCGTCCTACACGTGTTTCATTGTGAGACAGAAGCGGGGCTAGCTGCCGCAGTGCCTCGGGCGTCGGGATGCCCCAGTCCTGAAAACATTGGCCCAGCGCGGCGTCTTCACTGCGCGCACCCTCGATCCGGCTCCAGGACGTACCGCCCGCGCCGGCCACATCGATGATTTGTACACCGGCCTGAATCAGACGTTCGGCATCCGCCCTCGAAATGCCTGCGCCGACCTCTTTGACGATCACCGGTTTTTCCAATGTTTGGACAAGCTCGCCGATTTTTTTCCAGACATTGGAAAAATCGGTGTCGCCCTCCGGCTGGACGGCTTCCTGTAATGGATTGAGATGCAGAATCAGACCGTCGGCCTTGAGCACGCCGATGGCCGACTGAATCTGCTCGAGGGTCATTCCGTAATTGAGCTGCACCGCCCCCAGATTGGCCAGCAGCGGCGCAGTCGGCGCGATATCGCGCAGATCAAAACTGGCGGCGGCTTCGGGATGGTTGAACATCACGCGCTGGGAGCCGACGCCCATGGCGACGCCCTCCGCCTCGGCGGCGGCAGCCAGATTTCGGTTGATGGTCTTCAGGTCGACCCCGCTCCCGCCGGTCATCGACGAAATGAGGAAAGGAAACGACAGCTTTTTGCCCAGAAACCCGACCGACGGATCCACATCCGCGAGATTGATCTCCGGCAGCGCGCGATGCGTCAACCGGATCTCGTCAAAATAAAACTTCCGCCGATCCATCGACACATCCCTGGCGACGATCTCCACGTGCTCGACTTTTCGCTGCCCTGTACGACTCATGGCGGCGGATGGTAGCGCAGCGGATCTGCAAAAGACAGTTCTTTATCCTCAGACTTCGCAACGGTCTGAATAACGCTCGCGCAGCAGATTCATCATCGCGACATTCAGTTCCCACTGACTGCTAACCGGTTTCACAGAGAACACCGGCATATATGGAAATGGACCGAATTCCGGTGTGATGGTAAAAACTTCACGGCCCCCATCCAAATGGAGCTGAATGATCCGATCCCACCACTGCAGATGCGCATTCAGAGCATCCTCCCATTCCGGAGCCCGAAAATCGGGAACCTGAGGTCCCTCCGCAAAACCGATGCGCGCATGAATATGGTCTGCCCGTTCAATAGCCAGTGACACGGCCTCCACCTGATCCTCCAGCAACGACTCCGACACATTGCACCAGTGAGAGAAGTCCACGGCCAGACGCATTTCCGGGTTGGCCAGCAGAAATTTGTTCATCACAGCGGCACAGAAGCTGAATTTCCCGCGATGAGTCTCCTGTAGAATGCGGACACCGAAATCCTTCTCCACTTCGACAGACACATCAATGATGCGCTGGTTGTCTTCAAAGGAAAACCAATCCCGTCCGGTTTGCGTGGTGATAAACAGGGCGTCGGTTCGCGCCAACCGCTCCAGCCGCTTCCGGAAGTTTTTGATGTGCAGATCTATGTCTGTATCAAACGTGTGGCCGTGCAGAGCAACAAACGGCAGGTCATACTCCTTGAGGATGTTCACCCGTTCCTGAACTTCGTTCTGCTCCAGTTCAAGACAGAGTTCGACCCCGTTATAGCCGGCCTCAACAACCTGCCGGCAGAACTGTGCAAAGTCCAGCGACTCGCTTCCCCAGTGAGGACATAGAAAATTCAGTTTCATGACGGCAGTTCCGGAACAAAACAATATGCCGGATCAGTCCGCTGGCGGCGGAGGATCGGAATGATTTCTTTCCTCCATGTTGCAAAAAGACCCCGGCGCGGTTCCGGAAGATCATAAGAAAGAACCCTGTGCAGTTTCGGCAGGTTATAAAACGGTACGCTGGCGTACATGTGATGTTCAATATGATAATTCATGTTCCAGTAAAAGAAGCGAATGAACGGACTCATCAGAACAGTCCGACAGCAAACGCGCCAATCCGGGGTATCCCCCTTCAAGCCAATATGCTGCGGAAGTGCGCAAAGAATCGCCAGCCAGGGGGCGATGAAACTGCCGAATGTGACGACAAATAAAAGAATCCACAGGCCGGACCATATAAAATAGGCCGCGAGAACTGCATGGACCAGAAGCGTCAAGCGGGCGTAGTTGAAAACTTTTTTCCGTTTTTTTGGAGTGGATTCCGGAAACAGGCGATGTTCCCAGTCCGTATTCATAATACCGAAGGCATACTTCACCGTTTCAGCGATCATGGAATAAATTCCCGGAACTCCGCCGGCACCCGAAACCGGAGTCACCGTGAACATGAAAAACCAGTCGATTGGACGAAATTTCTCAGGCAGCACCACTTCCTGATCTTTTTCCCGGTGACAGGTAAACCGGTGATGCGCGAAATGGCTGTCATGAAATTTGTAAATATTGTTCCATGTGAGTATCCCCAGAATATAGTAAATGGCCTCACCCAGTTTCCGGTTCTTGAAAACCGTGCCATGCGTCAACTCGTGAATCCCGGTGAACATGCCGAGGAAATTGTAGAAGGTTCCGTGAATATAAACCGCCAGCAGTGTGACCGGCCATGGAAAATTTAGAAAGGAGTACACCGCAAACCATCCGGTGAACACTGAAAACAGAATATGTCCGCCAACCTGCAGCAGGGGTCGCAACGATCCGGGTCGAGTCAGATCTCGAAGAACGTCCCTGTCCACAGGTGTGCGATACCACTTGATTCTTTCCTCTGTTGTCACATTCATAAGCAGTTCCTTTAAAAAAAACATTAGCAAACTGGTAGTGTTTGTATCAAGCAAAAGATCTGCTGGATATCTATGACAAGACGTCGCGCTCAAAAAAGGTTCGAATTCACGCCGGATCCTGCGCGCGCATTAAATCTGAAAATGGTTCCTCCAGCGAGCCTGCGAGCGGCCCGAAGGCTCGGGCTCAATGAGGTGGTAAAATCCCTTTGCCCATGAAAATATGCGAAGAGCCGAATCATTCTGTCCTTCATTCTTCTGATCATTCTCTCTTTTGCATCCATTCGCGGTTCCTAACCCCGCTCCAGCTTGCGGTGGGCGTTCATCAGCTCGACAATATAAATCATCTTCACCATTCACTGCACCTTTTACAAATCCTGAGCCAACAGCCATGTCCGGAAGAAAGGACTGAAAAATTTTATTCCCTCTCTACTGCGATAAACCAATCCCCGTTCAACCAGTCGGCTGAGCGCTTTTGTTACCGAAGAGGCCTGCCCAACACCGGATTCGGTTAAAAAACGTCTGGACGTCGGCTGTTCCCCGCCCACTCGGGCCAGCCCAAGCAAAACCCGAACCTGTCCCGGAGTCAGTAACTCCAGAATACGGGAATTGGATTCGTGCTCTGCGTGGTGAATTCGTTCCAACGCCTCCGGAATTGTTGAACATTCGATCATACTTCCTGTGTCGGTACAGTTCCACAGCTCCGCGCACAATTGCTGCACATCACCGGTAATATCGCATGCGGCTTCAAACACAGCATTCATGGCTTCATTTGTAATAGTGCGCTCGCCGGAGGAAAATTTATCCCTGATATACTTGCCGTAAACAGTTCGCTCAATCGGGCCAACCTCCACGGCGGCGGCTGACTTAAAAAACGGTTGAGTCGGATTGTTAAACAGTTCGTCCATCTGATGCCGGACACTGCCCAGATAGAAATAGGTGATATGGGACTGTAGTTGTATGGCTCCGCGCATGATGGCCAATACAGCCTCTGCGTCAGCAAGGTGCAGCAGTGACTGGAATTCATCAAAAACGACAACCAACTGCTTTTTTTCGCCTTCCGTCGCCAGCAAGTCAAAAACGGGTTCCAGTGACCGGGGAGTCTCATTCACCTGATGATCCATATCCACGCCAATACTGGCTGCGCCTGAATATGGATCAATTGAGGCCTTCGGGTGCAAGTGGGAAAACATTCGCATGATCTTCTCCAACGACACGCCTCTTCGCTGCTGGTAAATCAAAAACGCATCGTATACCGCAGAGACCAGCGAACGAATATCCTGCCGGCCCCAACAATTTACATACAGATGCTCTGCCTTGCCATACGAACGAATGGCCTCCAGAACGGCCGACGTTTTCCCCACCCTACGGATTCCCCGAACGACGCAATTCTGCCGCGAGGAAATATGGCCGTTTAATGCAGAAATCAACTCCGGACGAGGACAGAATTCTTTATGAGTCACTGCTACGCCATGGTGAAAAGGGTTCATACCATCTCCTTTACCAGAACATCGTTACGCTACTAGCGTAACGCTAAGAGTGCAACAACAAACCTTAAAAATCTGAGTGCCACCCTTTGATTTTGGTGGCTTTACCCTCTTTCCAGCTTGCGGTGGGCGCTCATGAGCTCGCCGGGGTTGGTGAGCGCGGCCATCAGGGAGAGCTCGCCGCACAGGACGGCGGCCGCGCAGATTAAAGCCAGACGGCGGGCGTTGGCACCCGGCTCGCGGTCTTCGCGGCAACCGAGTTTTTCCATCACCTCTTCCACAAAAGGAAGTCCTTTTCCGTTGCCAACGGTGCCGACGATGAGGTTTGGAATGGTGACCGAAAACCAGAGGTCGCCGTTGCGCACTTCCGCCTGCGTGGTTCCCTGCGAACCTTCGATGATATTGGCGGCGTCCTGCCCTGTCGCGAGATAGAAGGCGAGAAGCATATTGGCGTAGTGCGCATTCGCTGAACGCAGTCCGCCGGCAAGCTGCGTGCCGATGAGGTTTTTACGGATGTTGAGCTGTACGATTTTTTCAGGTGTGCTTTTGAGATATTTGTTCACCAGCTTTTCAGGAACCGTCAGCTCGGCCACCACATATTTTCCACGTCCGAGCACACCATTGACGGCGACGGCCTTTTTGTCGGTGCAGAAGTTGGCGGAGATGGATTCGTATTGGAGCTCGGGACACAGTTTGAGAATACGGTTCATGACCGCTTCGCCGGCCTGCGTAACCATGTTGTGACCCGACGCGTCGCCGGTGGTGTATTCCAGCCGCAGGAAAAGCAGATTGCCCGCGATCTGGCTGTGCATATCAATGAGCCTGGCGAAGCGGCTGGTGGTTTCGACAATTTTTCCAAGGCTTGGAAATTCGGCTTTGATTTTTTCCAAACATTGGAAAGCGCTCACCGCGTCCGGCGCTTCGAAGAGGACGGAGCGGGTCATGCGTTCATCGATGACGACCGCTTTGATGCCGCCGGAGGCGGTGGCAACGCGCGCGCCGCGGTTCACCGTGGCGAACACGGGCGACTCATAGGTCGCCAGCGGCAGTTCGGTTTCGACATCGATTTCCGGCCCGGTGATTTTCACCGGCCCGACCCATTTCAGCGGAACGTTGGCATGGCAATGATTCATACCCGATCGTTTTAGCCTGTTTGCACAGCCGACGAAAGGTTTTTCATTCACGGTCCCCGGAACGCAAATCCTAAAAACCGATATGAAACTACGTATTTAAACTGCATCTAAATAAGCGGAACGAAACGCTTTACCTTCCAGAACCGGCCTGCTAAAAACGCCGGATACTCGAGTCAACAATTGAGTCTTTCCGAGGAGAAACCGAATGGCGGCAGAGGCAAAAAAGAAACGGGTGATGAAACAGAAGATCATGCGGCAGGTTCTGCTGGCCCTGACGCCTGTGATCGCCGGCGCGGTTTATTATTTCGGCTGGCGCGTGCTGGCGATGATTGTGTGGGCCGGTGCCGTCGGGTTCGGCGTGGAGTATCTGTTCACCCGCACGCGCGGCAAACCGGTGACCGAGGCGGTGTTTGTAACCACCACCCTGCTCGCACTGGTGCTTCCGCCCTCCGTGCCGTGGCACGTACTGACCATCGGCACCATCTTTGCGGTGATGATGGGCAAAGAAGTGTTCGGCGGGTTCGGGCGAAACATTTTCAACCCGGCAATGGCAGGCCGCTGCTTTCTCTACATCTGCTTTCCGGTGGCCCTGACCGGCACCTGGGCGCCGGTGGCACAGGGACCGGCGGGCGCGCTGACCCAATGGAGTACAGCGTCGAATGTGGATGCGGTCAGCTCGGCCACGCCCATGGCCTACCTGAAAGCCGGCAATCTGCAACTGGCTGATACGCCCGAGGAGGTGACCGCCGAGACCATCCCGGCGAAAATTGATGAAGAGGAAACGGTTGTGATTTCCAAAGGAACGCTGGCAACCGGTCTGCTCGGCGGGCGCATCAGCGGTGCCGCCGGCGGAACCAGCGCCATCCTGATCGCCATCGGCGGCATCTGGATGTTCTGGAAAAAAATCGCCGCGCGCGAGTCGATCCTGTCCGTCATTATCACTTACGCCGTGCTCAATCAGGTGCTGTACTGGTTCGGGGTCGATCCGGTTCCCGGGGCCTGGCCGGCGGTGCTCGGCGGCGGCTTCCTGCTCGGGGCCTTTTTCATGGTAACCGACCCGGTCAGCTCCCCGAAAACCAAAGAGGGACGCATTGTGTACGGGATCCTGATCGCCGTGTTCACCACCGTCATCCGCAACTTTTCCGTTTTCAACGGCGGCCTGATGTTCTCGGTGCTGATCGGCAATATGTTTGCCTCCATCATCGATCATGCCGTCAAATCCATTAAAACCAAACAGACCGCGGGAGCGGCCGCATGAAAGACAAACGCTGGTTTCCCATTTTGTATATGTTTACCGCCACGGCCTTTTTCGGTGCCATTGTAATCGGCCTGACCCTGGCAACGCGCGAGCGCGTCAAAACCAATGAAAAACTCGCGCTCGAACAGGCTGTTCTGCGCGCCCTGCCCGGCCTGTACGATGAAACCCTCAGCAAAACCGAGCTGCATGAACTCTTTCAGGAGCAGGTCACGCTGCCCTCCGAACAAACCGGCGGCGCGTGGGTTCTGAAAGAGAACGGAACCGTGACGGCCTATGCCGTGCCGATCAGCGGACAGGGCTTCTGGGCACCGATTAAAGGCGTGATCGGTCTCGCCGATGACCGCCGCACGATCACCGGCATTGCGTTTTATGAGCAGAATGAAACCCCGGGACTCGGCGCGGAGATTAAAACGCCGGCATGGCGCTCCCAGTTTGAGAACAAAACACTGGCCTCGGGTGAAAAGGCCATCGACATGCGCCGTCCCGGCGAACCGCTCAATGAAAACGGCGTCCACGCCGTGACCGGCGCCACGCAGACCAGTGTGCGCGTGGAAAAACTGATTAACGACAGCCTCGCCCTCTGGCGGGCGAAAGTGCCGAACTAACGACCCTTATTTGACCGCCGATTGCGCGGATGAAGACGGATCGGGAAAGAGAGTCATGGCAAACTGGAAAGAACTGGCAAAAGAAGGTCTCTGGGACAACAACCCGGTGTTTCGGCAGGTGCTGGGCATCTGCAGTGCCCTGGCGGTCACCAATCTGGTGCTGAACACCGTGGTGATGAGTGTGGCGCTGATCTTCACGCTGACACTGAGTGCCGGAACCGTTTCGCTGCTGCGCAACTTTACCCCGCGCAGCATCCGCATGATGGTTGAAACGCTGATCATCGCCTTTTACGTCATCATTGTGGACGTGCTGCTGAAAGCCTACTGGCCGGAAATGAGCCGCAATCTCGGCCCGTACGTCGGACTGATCATCACGAACTGCATCGTCATGGGCCGCTGCGAAGCCTGCGCCAAAAACTGCGAGGTCGGTCAATCGGCGCTGGACGGCTTTTTCAGCGCGGCCGGCTACTCGTTTGTTCTGCTGCTCATCGCGACCTTCCGCGAGATTCTCGGGATGGGCACCTTCCTCGGCATGGCGGTGCCGTATTTCAGCACCCCGCTGTGGGATAAATGGATTATTATGGTCATGCCGCCGGGCGCGTTTTTTATGCTGGCCATCGTGGTATGGGTGATGCGTGAAATTCAGTTCCGCGCAGAGGAGAAGAAAAAATGACTGCCGACGCACCGATTCTTCAGGCACTGGCCGTTTGTATTTCGGCCGTTTTCACACAGAACATTCTGCTGAGCTATTTCCTCGGTCTCTGCCCCTTTCTGGCCGTCTCACGCGAGGTGAAAGCGGCCAACGGACTCGGACTGGCGGTCATTTTTGTGATGACCTGCACCTGTGCACTCAACTGGATGGTCTACCACTGGATTCTGGTGCCGATGCATCTGGAGTTCTTCCGGTTTATCATTTTCATTATCGTCATTGCCGCCTTTGTGCAGTTTGTGGAAATGGTGATTGAGCGCTACTCCCAGCGCCTGTATCAGACACTCGGTATTTTTCTCCCGCTCATCACCGTCAACTGCGCCATCCTGGGGGCCTCGCTGTTCATGATCATCCGCGACTATTCGCTGACGGTCACCGTCGGCTACGGACTGGGCAGCGGCGCCGGCTGGTATCTGGCCATTATCGCCATGGCCGGCATCCGCCAGCGGCTCAGCACGAACCAGATCCCGCGCGGTCTGCAGGGACCGGGCATTTCCCTGATTATCGCCGGCCTGATGGCCCTCGCCTTCATCGGATTCACCGGCGTCATGCAGTAGAGGGAAGTTCGAAAATAGAAATCCGAAGCACGAAATAATATCTAAAAATGTATTTATCAATGACAGAAACCGCTTTCCGGACAGTAGAACCGTCGAACTTTGAATTTGTTTCGGATTTCGAAATTCGTCATTCGGAATTTGAAAACGGAGTTTTCCCATGCTGATGGACATCCTCATTTCTGTTGCAGTGGTCAGCACCATCGGGGCCGTGCTCGCCGCCCTGCTGACGGTTTCCGAAATGATTTTCCGCAACTACGGGCCCTGCACCGTCACGATCAACGACGACAAGGAATTCACCGTGGAGGGCGGCGGCGACCTGCTCTCCGCGCTGGTCGGCGAAAAAATCTTCATTCCCAGCGCCTGCGGCGGACGCAGCACCTGCGGGATGTGTAAAGTCAAAGTGCTGGCCGGCTCGGATATGGTGCTGCCCACCGAGGAACCCCATCTGACAAAAGAAGAGCTTGAAACCGACGTCCGCCTCTCCTGTCAGGTCAAGATCCGCGAGAACATGCGCATCGAGATTCCCGAAGAGCTCTTCAACGTAAAGGAATACGAAGCGACCGTTGAAAAAATCACCGACCTCACCCACGACATCAAGGAATTCCGCTTCAAACTCAATGATCCGGCCGAGATTAAATTCACGCCCGGCCAGTACGTGCAGCTTAAAACACCGAAATACGGCAAAGGCACCGAAGAGGTCTACCGCGCCTATTCCGCCTCCTCGAACGCCAACGATCAGGAGCACATCGATCTCGTCATCCGCCTGGTCCCCGGCGGCATGTGCACCACCTACTGTTTTGAGCATCTCAACGAAGGCGATCCCGTCACCTTCAACGGACCCTACGGCGATTTCCGGCTGTCGGACACCGACGCCCCCATGATCTTCATCGCCGGCGGCTCCGGCATGGCGCCGATGAAAAGCCTGCTGCACCAGATGGTCGATGAAGGCATCGAACGAAAATGCACCTACTTCTTCGGCGCCAACCGTCCGCACGAACTGTTCTACGGCGATCTCATGAAAGAGTTTGAGGCGAAACTGCCGAACTTCAAATACGTGCCGGTCATCTCCCGTCCGACCGAAGAGGACAACTGGAGCGGCGAAACCGGCCTCGTCACCGAAGCCGTTGCCCGCGCCTTCCCCGATACTTCCGCGCACGAGGCCTACCTCTGCGGAAGCCCCGGCATGATTGACGCCTCCGCCGTCGTGCTCATTAAAGGCGGCATGGCCAGTGAAAAAATCTTCTACGACAAATTTGCCTGACGGAAAAATGACGCAGCACGAAGCACCCAATGACAAAAGGAATGACGAAGCTCAAAACACCTATCTACAGAGCACGTTCGGGTTTGGGTGTTTGGAATTCAGAATTTTAAACAGAGGGATACCGACATGAAAAAGACCCCGCAGATGCAGAAACTCGAAGACATGCTCCACTCCTCGCAGATTGTTTCCGGCGGATTCCTCGGCAATGACACCCGTGATCTGCAGGAAATTATCGACCGCGACACCGCCGCGGTCGCCGCCCGCGGGCTGACGATCGAAGAACTGGCCGAAAAAATGCGCACCGTCACCCGCGCCGCCGTCGCCGGTCTCGGCATGTGGGTGGACATCCCCGGCGGTCTGCAGGCGCGCGTGGACGAGGCCAAAGGGACCCTCATCTGCCCGTGGCCCGACGATGAATTCACCTGCCCGAAACGCGTCACTACGCTCCAAAACGAAGCCACCGGCGAAAAAATCATGTGGACCGACCTCAGCATCCATCTGATCGCCGAGCACGGATTCTTCGAAGGCAAAGGCTGCGCCTTCCGCCTGGAACCCGATCAGCTCATCGATCTGCTGGGCTGATCCGCCGCACCCGAAAAAACGCTCCGCTTCCACCCACTGGAAACGGAGCGTTTCTTTTTTCCAAGCCTTGGAAAACGCGGCGATGCGGCACAGGCCGTTATCGCCGCACTCCGGGTTTATTCATCGAAGAGCCAGGTGGAGAGGTAGCGTTCGCCGGTGTCGCAGACAACAGTGACGATGAGTTTCCCCTCATTTTCCGGACGCTTCGCCAGCTCCAGCGCGGCCCAGACATTGCCGCCCGCAGAGATGCCGCAGAGAATCCCCTCCTCTTTGGCAAGACGACGCGCAGTGGCCCCGGCATCCTCGGCCCTGATTTTGATAATCTCGTCGATCAGGCCGGTGTCCAGATTGGTTGGAATAAATCCGGCACCGATCCCCTGAATTTTGTGCGGACCGGGATCCCCGCCTGAAATCACCGGTGAATTGACCGGCTCGACCGCAACAATTTTCACGTCCGGCTTTTTCTCCTTGAGCACACTGCCGACACCGCTGAGCGTGCCGCCGGTGCCGACACCCGCGGCAAAGACATCCACGCCGCCGTCGGTGTCATCCCAGATTTCAACCGCAGTGGTTTTGCGGTGAATGTCGGGATTGGCCGCATTGTCAAACTGCTGCGGCATAAACGCGTTGGGAATCTCCCCCACCAGCTCTTCAGCTTTTTTAATCGCACCGGGCATGCCGTCGGATCCGGGCGTGAGAATGAGTTCCGCACCGAGTGCGGCCAGCAGCTTGCGCCGCTCCATGCTCATCGTTTCAGGCATGGTCAGAATCAGTTTATAGCCTTTGGCGGCAGCGGTGAACGCCAGGGCGATCCCGGTGTTGCCGCTGGTCGGCTCCACAATGGTTCCGCCGGCCTTGAGTTCGCCGCTTTGTTCAGCCGCTTCGATCATGGCCACCCCGATGCGGTCCTTGACACTGGACAGCGGATTGCGTGATTCCATTTTCACCGCCACCTCGGCCTTGAGGCCCTCGGTCAGACGGTTGAGTTTGATCAGCGGCGTGTTCCCGACTGTTTTGGTAATGTTTTCGTAGACGTTCATGCGGTTCTCCTTTATTTCCGTTTAAATTCCGACGCATTAAATGCTGTACGTGACGGCTCCGGTTCGGTCCAGCTCGTCCACTTTGTCCAGCAGATCTTTCAGCGTTATCTTTGAAAAATAGTCTTCGAGCACCTTGGATGCGCCTTCCCATACGGGACGGGTCACACACTTGTTTTTATCACGGCCTTTACAGTCGAGATTTTCACAGTCCACCAGTTTGAGCGCCCCCTCCGAGGCCCGCAGAATCTGGAACACCGTGACATCCGCCGGATCCACCGAAAGCTGAAAGCCGCCCTTGACACCGCGCAGACCGATCACCAGCCCTTCGTTTTTAAGCGGCACAATGATCTGCTCGATATAATCCGCCGAAATCCCCTCTTCCTTGGCAATCACTTTTTTCCGGACCGGACCGCCGGACTGATGCCGGGCAATACTGAGTAAAATCCGCACCGCATACCGACCTTTGGTTGACATCTTCATACTGAAACTCCTGCGTTTAAAGCGATGAATTTTTATCAGATTTATAGGTTTTACAAATCCGCAGAATATAAGTCAACATTAAAACCGTATTCCGGCTCACCGTTTCCCTTTTTTAGACGGCCGCGACCCATAAAGAAGGTTGCCTTCCCCTGCAAAATCCGGCAGAAAACGCTTCACACAAAGGAAATCGGATATGAGCAGCGAAACCGGAAATTTTATCCATGAGATGATTGATGCAGACCTTGCATCGGGCAAACACAGCGAGGTGGTCACCCGCTTCCCGCCCGAACCCAACGGCTATCTCCATATCGGTCATGCCAAAGCCATCTGTCTCGACTTCGGCACCGCGCTGAAATACAACGGCCGCTGCCACTTGCGGTTCGACGACACCAATCCGACGGCGGAGGATCCCGAATACGTAGAGGCCATCAAAAACGACGTCCGCTGGCTCGGCTTCGACTGGGGCGACCACCTCTACTGGGCGTCGAACTACTTTGATCAAATGGTCGACTACGCCGTACAGCTCATCCGGCTCGGCAAAGCCTACGTCTGCGAACTGAGCGTGGATGAGTTTAAAGAATACCGCGGCGTGCCGACCGAACCGGGCAAAGAACCGGCGGGTCGCAGCCGTTCCGTCGAAGAAAACCTCGATCTCTTTGAGCGCATGAAGGCCGGGGAATTTAAAGACGGTGAATACGTTCTGCGCGCCCGCATCGACATGGCCTCCCCCAACCTGCACCTGCGCGACCCGGCCATCTACCGCATCAAACACGCCGCGCACCACAACACCGGCGACACCTGGTGTATCTATCCCATGTACGACTTCGCCCACTGCCTCGAAGACGCCATCGAAGGCGTCACCCACTCCCTGTGTACGCTGGAGTTTGAAGTGCACCGTCCGCTCTACGACTGGATCCTCGAAACCCTCGGTACAACCCGCCCGCAGCAGATTGAATTCGCCCGCCTCAACCTCACCTACACCGTCATGAGCAAACGCAAGCTGCTGCAGCTCGTGCAGGAACATCTCGTCAGCGGCTGGGATGATCCGCGCATGCCGACCCTGTGCGGCCTGCGCCGCCGCGGATATCCCGCCGAAGCCATCCGCAACTTCTGCTCCGAAATCGGCGTCACTAAAACCAAAAGCCTCACCGATGTCGCCCTGCTCGAACACCACGTTCGCGGTGTCCTCAACGAAACCGCGCCGCGCCGCATGGCCGTGCTCGACCCGCTCAAAGTCGTCATCACCAACTGTGACGAAGGAAAGGTAGAAACCTTCGAGCTGCCCAACCACCCGCAGAAAGAGGAAATGGGCACCCGCCCCGTCCCCTTCACCCGCGAGCTCTACATTGAGCGCGATGACTTCATGGAGGAGCCGCCGAACCGCAAATACAAACGAATGGCACCCGGCGCCGAAGTGCGCCTGCGCGGAGCCTACCTCGCCACCTGCAACCAGGCGGTCAAAGACGCCGACGGCAACGTCATCGAGCTGCACTGCACCATCGACCCGCAAAGCCGGGGCGGCAGTGCCCCCGACGGACGCAAAGTCAAAGGCACCATCCACTGGGTCAGCGCCGAGCACGGAATCGAAAGCGACATCCGCCTCTACGACCGCCTGTTTAAGTCGGAAAACCCCGCCGCCGAAGAGGCCGACTTCCGTGAGCTGCTCAACCCCGGTTCACTGAAAACCGTCACCGGGGTTATCGAACCCGCCGCGGTCGCCGACGCCGGAACAACCTTCCAGTTTGAACGCACCGGCTATTTCTGTGTCGATCCCGACAGCTCCGCGGAACGCCCGGTGTTCAACCGCACAGCCACCCTGCGCGATTCGTGGAAAGGCTGAGCCGGGGGTCAGAAGTCGGAGATCAGAAGTCAGGGTTCTTGACCTCCATAGTTCGAAGAACGGCGGGGGTTCCAATGTCTGGAAATTTAACGGATGCAGGCTTCGTCTTCTTCCAATGGTCGGAAAAAGGAACCCCCTGTTCGCTTCGGCGACTCTGCGGGCGGGCGGCAAGAAGCTCCTTCCCCGGCCCGTAAAAACACGCTGCGTTTTTTATCCGCATAAACACGAAATGAAAAAAAAACCATTCAGACCAACCGCTGATTCTGATCGACGGCATCGGGCCCTTCTTCCGGGGCAATCGTCGCCGGCGAATCAACTGGTCGAAAATTGATTTTGCCGACCTTGACGCCGGCGGCACAATTCCCGACGAGCGACTGCGGCAGATCGAAGCGGATTTTCGCACCTTTACCCGCCGCGCCGCCGCAACAGGCTGCACGGCCGTCACGCTCGACGATCTCGCCCACCTGGTGCCCCATCCCGCCTATCCCCCCGAACTGCTGAAAAAAATTGAACAGTACCGAACGCTGTACCGCCGCCTGTTCCGCCTTGCCGCCGACGCCGACCTGCAGGTGTTCATCACCACCGATCTGCTGTTCTTCAATCCCGCCATCGAAGCCCTGATCGGCGGACAGCAAACACAAACCCGCACCTTTGCCGCCGGGATGATCAACCGGCTGCTCGACGATTTCCCGGAGATCGCCGGCGTCATTATACGCATCGGCGAAAGCGACGCCGTGGATGTGAACGGCGATTTCCACAGCCGCATTGTGCTCAAAACGCCGCGCCAGGCGCGATCCATGCTCCAAACCCTGCTCCCGGTGTTCGAAAAACATCAGCGCCTGCTCATCTTTCGAACCTGGACCGTCGGAGTGAGCCGGCTCGGTGACCTGATCTGGAATCGCGACACCTTCCGGCGCGTCTTTGCGGATATCCACAGCCCGGCCCTCATCATCTCCATGAAATACGGCGAGTCCGACTTTTTCCGCTACCTGCCTCTCAATCGGCTTTTCTTCGAAAGCGACCACCGCAAACTGATCGAGTTCCAGACCCGACGCGAATACGAGGGCTTCGGACGCTATCCGGCGAGCATTGCCCGCGACTACGAACACATCATCAAACAGCTTGTATCCGCCCGCAATATCGCCGGCATCTCCATCTGGTGTCAAACCGGCGGATGGAGCGGCTTCCGCGACCTGACCCTGCTCGATCCCGGCGGAATCTGGAACGAAATCAACACCTTCATCACCGTCCGGATGTTCCGCGACAAACAGACCGCCGATCAGGCCATGGGCATCAACACCCTGTTTAAATAAATCTCCCGCCGGAAATACCGCAAAAAGGGTCACGCAAGAAGGGTCAGTTTTTCTACCACCTGCAGATCGGCTTTGGAATAAGCGAAGCGTCCAAGGTTTGGAAACTTTACCCACGCATAGTCGGCGCAATGGATGGGGCGCGGACGGCCGGATATGATTTTGGTGAAGTAGACGTGCATGGTCATCGTGAAGTGACTGTAGGCGTGTTTGACAGTCATCAGAAAATCACCGACGTCAACGTTGATGCCGAGCTCCTCTTTCAGCTCGCGGGCAATGCATTCCATGATCGTCTCACCGGGCTCCTGCTTGCCGCCGGGGAACTCCCACAGCCCGCCGAGCATGTCGCCTTCGAGCCGCTGAGCAATCAGCACCTCGCCTTTGCGGTTGACCGTCACCGCGGCACCGACGGTGATGTGCGGAATCTTCTTTTTCTTCTTCATGACAGGATAGGCGTCCGGTTTGCCTTTGGCAAAGGCAGCGCAAACGCTCTGCAAAGGACAGTCGGCGCCCCGCATTCCCGAGGGTCTTCGACACTTCGGAGCGACCGGCACGCAGACCAATGCACCGAGCTCCATCATGGCTTCGTTGTACTCGCCCGCGCGGCCTTTCACCAGCAGCTCGTCGGCCCACGCCTGCATGTTCTTTTTGCCGGCCGCGCTTTTTATGTCGCCGCCGTACGCAAACAGCCGGCTCAGCACGCGGATGACGTTGCCGTCGACCACCGCCGCGTCTTCATTAAACGCCAGGCTGGCAATCGCCGCCGCCGTATAGTTTCCAATGCCTGGAAAGCCTTTCAGGCAGGTAGGGACGTCTCTCCGAGACGTCCGCGGACCGCTTGGAGAGCGGTCCCTGCCCAAAGGCTCATCGCCCTCATTTTTCCAGGCCTTGGAAACATCCCCTTTGTGCTGATCGCAGACAATTTTAGCAGCAGCATGCAGGTTGCGCGCTCGCGAGTAGTAGCCGAGACCCTCCCACGCCTTGAGCACGTCGGACTGCGGCGCTCGGGCCAGCGCGCGCCACGAGGGGAACTGCTTCATCCAGCGGCGGTAATAGTCCACGACCGTATCGACGCGGGTCTGCTGCAGCATAATCTCGGCCACCCATACGCGGTACGGTGTACGGCTGCGCCGCCACGGCAGGTCGCGCGCGTTGTCGGAAAACCAAGGCAAAAGCCGGTTTTTGACGGCTTTCTTTACGGTTTCTTTACAAGGGTGCTTCGGGGCTTCGCTTGACATCATGTTCCGGTTTGCTACGATTTTCGGCTGTGTTTGCATGCCGATTATTTCATTTTCAGGCAGTATAACGAACAGAAAAGGAAATACACGACATCTTCCGCCCGTGCTGTTTTTTCAGGGCCAGACCCTGTTTCCTCAGCCTCATGAACCAAGGAGAAACCATGGCCCCGATTTACAGCGAACAGCAGCAGGAACTGGCAGAACAAATCGATGAAAACACCTCATTGAAACACTGGAAGGACTGGCAATGGCAGCTGAAACATTCCATCCGCGACATCGCCACCTTCGAAAAACTGCTGGATGTCGAATTCACCCCGGACGAACGTAACGAACTGAAAGAAACGGTCGATACATTCCCGCTCAGTGTCACGCCCTACTACCTCTCGCTGATCGACCGCGACGATTTTCGCAACGATCCGGTTTTTAAGCAGAGCATCCCCTGCCCCAGCGAACTGATTATCGGCGAACACGACATGGCCGACCCGCTGCACGAGGACGAAGACAGCCCGGCACCGGGCATCACCCACCGTTATCCCGACCGCGTGCTCTTCCATATCAGCAACGTCTGCTCCATGTACTGCCGCCACTGCACCCGTAAGCGCAAAGTCGGCGACAACGACTTCATCCCCAACAAAGAGACCATTGCGGCCGGACTCGAATACATCCGCAACACACCGCAGGTGCGCGATGTCCTGCTCTCCGGCGGCGACCCGCTGATGCTCTCCGACGACTACCTCGACTGGATCCTCACCGAGGTCAGGAAAATCAAGCACGTTGAGGTCATCCGCATCGGTACCCGCATGCCGGTGGTGCTTCCCTACCGCATCACCGACGATCTGGTGAACATGCTCAAAAAACATCAGCCGCTGTGGATCAACACCCACTTCAACCACCCGCGCGAAATCACCGCCTCGTCGCGCCTCGCGCTCAACATGCTGGCCGACGGCGGCTTCCCGCTCGGCAACCAGACCGTTCTGCTCGCAGGCGTCAACGACTGTCCGCGCATCATCAAAACACTCGTGCACAAACTGGTTCAGAACCGGGTACGACCCTACTACATTTATCAATGCGACCTCTCCGAGGGCCTTACCCACTTCCGCACCCCGGTCACCAAAGGCATTGAGATCATCGAAAGCCTCATCGGCCATACCAGCGGCTTTGCTGTCCCCACCTATGTGGTCGATGCGCCCGGCGGCGGCGGAAAAATTCCGGTGATGCCCAATTACATTATCTCATGGAGCACCCACAAAGTAATCCTGCGCAACTACGAGGGGGTCATCACCAGCTATCAGGAACCCGACACCTACGAACCGATTTTCTGCGACCGCAACTGTGAGGACTGCCACCTGACACTCAAACTGGACGACGCCGATGAAGTCCAGTCCGTCGGAATTTCCAGGCTGCTCGACTACGAGGACGAAGCCATCTCGCTCGTCCCGGCGGATAACGAGCGCCACAGCCGGCGCGATGACGAGACAGACTGAGACCCCATATGACGCTGCACAGCCTCTACATTCTGATTGTCATTCTGCTGATTCTGCCGGCCGTCTGGGCGATTCTGCGCGCGCTGCAGAAAATCCAGACACAATACGGCGAATCGCTTAAAAAACGTAAAAAACACGGAGCCATTCCGGCTGCTCTGCGCAAAAAGCCGATTCAGGAACAGCAAATCCAGCGCATGGAATCGCACATCAGCATCACCCGCCGCACGCTGGTGGTTCTCTTCCTGGTTGCCGGAGCCTGCCTGGCGGCCATTCCCTATCTGGCCTCCACGGCCCCGGCCGTTCTGCCGGTCATCATCGCCGCCGTCTCCGTGATTCTGGGGATCGCGGCCAAGCCGATCATCGAAAACATCACCTGCGGGCTGGTGTTGAGCTTCGGCAAGCTGGCGCGCATCGGCGATACCGTCCTCATCGATAACGAATACGGCGTCATCGAGGACCTGACACTCACACACTGTATCGTCCGCCGCTGGGATTCCCTGCGTTATGTGGTCCCCAACAGTTCCATGATGACCAAGGAGTTCGTCAACTATTCACTGAACGACAACAACCGCTGGGTGCACGTCGAGTTCTGGATCGACTACCGCGCCGATCTGGCCCTGGTCGAAAAACTTGCAACCGAAGCCCCGCTGGGAAGCCCGTATTACTCCGACCGCGACGCCCCCCGCTTCTGGGTGGTGGATACCGAGCGGGACGCCGTCAAATGCATGGTCGTTGCCTGGGCCACCTGGCC
>CAZITJ010000011.1:22520-38218 GCA_964542135.1 uncultured Verrucomicrobiota bacterium | reverse complement strand
GATGTCCCAGCCCGGGTTGTTCGGGAGGGTATCTCTGGTAGCAACCCGGTTAATAAACTGCATTTCCCGGGACGTTTCTCCGGCCTCAAAGCCGACGGCATACGTCCCCAGATTGGTCACCGTCCCCCCCGCATCAATGAGGACGGAAGCGGTCCCGGCCACCTCATCGACATCAAGTTCCACACCGTAAACGGAGCCTAACGAAAGGTTCGGCAGGATGCCCGCCCATTGCAGAACGCCGTCGGTATAGATTAGGGCGGCGTTGTTCTGGTAAATCGCAACCCCCAGATCCGTGGTTGGATGCGTCGGTTCATAGGGCAGATTCGATCCGCCCAGCGAAAAGCCCTGATACCAGGAGTCCAGATGCGTATTGCCGGGAATATTGCCCAGGCGGTCGATCATCAGACCCTTGTAGGAGATGGTATAACGATTCCCCGCCAATTGCGGTGCCAGATCCTGATCGATTCCCACTCCCGCAGCACCAATCTGGAGCGGGCCCGCTGCATCGATGAGATTACGCAGCGTCAGTACGCCGGAAGAGTCATAGGCTTCGGTCTGCGTGAGATAAACCTGCGTGGCGGCAAGAATGTTGGCGCTCGCATCCGAATAGGTGGCCCCCACAACGGACCCGGCTTGACGGGCCGCCTGGTTGGTCTGCAAATTAAAATCCTGAGCGGTGCCTGTTGGGACATCGAATGTATCGTTTACAACAAAGTTGGTTCCGGCCGAGGCGACACCCGCCAGTGTTAAGCCGATTAAAACAGTACGCCGAATTTTCATCCCATTCCTCTTCTCTACGCTTAATGAACGTATACCCTTTGGTTCATGAACAGATAACGATCGCCTCAAAAACATGAACGTGTATACTGTAAACGTGGTCAGACGGCAAGCCTTTATTGTTCATTTTTTTCGTTTTTTTCAGGAGCATCACAACAATGAGTACGTGTACTGTAAACGCAATCAATCAACCGGCTTTATTCCTTGCTCTTTGCAGTTTTTTTTTCTTATATCTCACTGCACTGCGTTTCAATGACTGCACGACCTCAAACGATTTAAACTATTAAATACGAGAGCGTTAGAGTGAACAGAAAGGTAAAAATGAACACAACAGCAAGAGTTATAAACGGACTTCTTCTTGTCGCCTCTATGACCGCGTGCGCGGGCTCTGTAGACATCCAGTTTGCAGGGCATGTAAAAGACACACCCGAGTGGCAGGATCCGGCGGCGGCGAATCATCCTGCGGGCAAATCCAGCGGCCTGGTTTTGAGCGGGTGGTCCTTTTTCGGCGGGGCGGCTCCTTGTGCGGACGCTGCCGATGCCGACACGCAGGCGGAAAAGCTCCCGCCGTTTGTGTCCGCTGTTTCCCCTGTTGAAGGCGCGCAAGAGGACCGCGCTCCAAGCTATGCAGCCATCCAATCTCCGGGCCGTCCCGCAGACCGGTGGATTCCAGGCAGGGTTGCGGTCCACACAGACACCGCATGCGATTTGATCCGTATTCAGCTCGGAGAAACGGTTCCGGATATCTGGCGTGTGGGCGTGCTGATCGATCATCTTGACTCCCCGGAAACCACCCCCGCGGAGCTGCGCCTGATTTCCGGCAGCATGGAGAGCAGCCCGATTATGACGACGGGCGGAGCGGGCACTGCCAACAGTCAACCGGACTGGTATTTCTGGGATATCTGCGCCGCAGAAGCAGGCTCCGAAATTATCATCCGGGTCGCCCCGAACAGCGGCATCGCCGCACTCGGCGGACTTCTTTTCCTTTCCGGCAACAAATCCCGGCACATTGGTGAGTTTTCCCGCGAAGGCGAATACATCAAGGACTATTATGTTTATAAGGACGGGGAGACCTATCACCTGTTCTACAATGTGGGCGATGCGGGGATGACGCAGGATTGGCAGGAACCGATGAACGAAAAGGCATTCGGTCACGCGACGTCGAAAGATTTGGTCAACTGGGAGCAGCATCCCCGGGTTCTTCCGGTGATTCCCGGCACATGGGAGGGTCAGGTGGTGTCCGCCCCGTCTATCCTGAAACACGAGGGTCTGTATTATATGACGTACACCGGCTTTGATGACCGCGTATTGGGCAAACAGACCATTGGCCTGGCAACCAGCGAGGACTTGTTTCACTGGGAGCGTTATGCAGGCAACCCGATCTATGAGGCACCGGACTCCTGGACGCAGCGCAATCAAAGCGGATGGATCGACTGCCGTGACGCCCATATCATCAAATATAAGGATGAGTTTTTAATGTTCACCATGGTGACCACCAAGGAAGGCAAAGGCGCAATCGCACTGGCCTCCTCCCCGGATTTAAAACAGTGGACAGATCTGGGCCCGGCCCTCGTTACATTCACGACTCCGGAAAGTCCCCGTGTTTTTGAGCACGAGGGAACCTTCTATATGTTCGTCACCAGCGGATACGGCAAAAAACTTGTCAAAACCAGCGATCCGAAATCCAGTAACTGGCAGGAAGTTCCCTTCCGTTGGCCCACTCCGGGTCTCTGGTCGGGATGGGAAGTGGTGCAAGACGGCGATCAAACGATTTTTTCCGCCTTTTTCTGGAAATTCAACGGCAACTTCATCCGCTTCTGGAATGTCGACTGGCAGGGAGAGGTGCCGGTCGTAAACTATTAGAGTCTTATAAAAACCCCCGTTGCGCCGTCTGTTTTCCCGACTTACGGCGCGAGATAAAATCCATGAACTGTATTCGACTGGTGCGCCCCGCTTTGATTGCCACACTGCTGGCTTTTTCAGCGGGCACCGGTGTACAGGGAGCCGGCGGGCCCTTCAGCCTGAGTAACGGTTATTTTCTGATTTCCGGAGACAACGGCATGATTACCTCGTTGCGCCTGGATGCCGCCGGTTCCGGCAACTACGGGTCCAACACGATTGCCGATTCCGGGCACATGGCCTTTGTGATTGGCGGAGAAAGGTTGAGCTCCCCCGCAGCAGAGTGGACAAGCTCCGGGTCGTCACTCACGATTTCCGGCCTGCCCTATCTGAGCTCCGTTGTGATCACGCTTGAGGGCGCAATCATGACGGTTCAGGCGCAGTTTCCCGGAACCCTCCCGATCGAGCACGAATGGGATCTGGTCTACATCGACGAGGGATTTTACCAGCGGCAAACCGGTCAAAACGATGATCCCGACCAAGCCGTCGATATGCCGTTTGTGGATTTTTACAGCACGGCGAACGGCACCTTCCGCCCCATTGAAATGCTCAAACGGACCGCCGGACTGACCGGACTGGAGGATCTGAGTGATCCGCGCGTGGCCAACTGGGCAGGGTTGCATTGTCGCGGCCGGTTGAACAACAGCGTTCAAGTTTCCGGTACACACGGAAGCGGCACGCTGATATTCACCCGCTTCGAAACACAGGCGGATCAACTTACGCTGAAGCACGGTTCGGCCTCGGTCGGCTATGCCGGACCTGCAACACTGTCCGTCGCCGTCACACCCAAAGACTTCTCGGTAATGCTCGACGGCAATCGCCCGCTGCCCGAATTTTATGTCGAACCGGCCAAAACGATTCCTGCCTTTTCGGATCCTTCGGTGACCGGCAGTACGGATGAGCTGCTCAGTCAGTTCTACCACCACATGGCCTACTGGTGGGGCCGGCAGGGGCATTCGGGAGGCATCTGGACCGATTGGGCCGCCATGGCAGGCATTTTTCAGGACACCCCGTTTCGAGAAAGCGTTGCGGCGGCAATTTTCGGCTGGCGGGTCGGAGACGACGGCTATGGAAACGAAAACTATGCCTACACCTGGGGCGACGAGCGGGGCTGGCCCTTCCCGGAAGGCCGCGATACGCGCCACTTCAATACCAATGCTCAACTCATTGATGCCCTCTGGCGCTACATCATGTGGACCGGCGACACCAACAGCCTCTTTGAAGCTGAAAATCCCGACCGGGCGATTGCAATCACCTACACATCAACGGGATCGACCGGGTGGTTCCCAAGCTGGGATTGGCCGGCGGGCCTTGGTTCGGGCACCTATGGACAGTCGTTTACCGCCACGGACTCTTTTGTTGACGTAAGCGCACTGGCCGCGACCTGGGGTGAGCCCGGAGCCGGCTGCACGCTGACGCTCTACGATGGCCCGGACGGCACCCCCATTACCTCGCAAAACTTCAGCAACATCCAGGATAACAGCGCCCTGACGCTTTCCTTTCCGGCGCAGCCGCCGGGCACTTATTACCTTGAAATGTCCGCTGCCGCGGGAAGCATCGGCTGGTGGAGCCAAACCGAGAATCTCTACGCCGGCGGCCGTGCCTATATTGATGGAAAAACCAACCAGATGATGATCACAAAAATGCGCAATCTGATGGACTACCAGCAGACCGTGTTGCGGGCCGGAACGGAGGATCAGATTGTAACCGGACTCAACATCGGCAGCGACGACCATGGCGGCCGCCATGCCCTCGATGTCGGAGGAAACTATTACGACATTCTGCCCTTCGGTTATCACGATGCGATGACCGACGTGAATTATTATCAATCGCTTCGCGCGCTGGCCGACCTTGAAGAGATGGTGGGCAATTCGGGTGCGGCCAGGCAGTGGCGCGCGCGCATGGCCCGAACACGCGAGCAATTCAATCAAACCTATTGGCGAACCGGGCTGGACCGCAATAACGACGAATCACGCTATATTGGCTGCGTCGACATTCACGGTACCGATCACGACTACGGCTATACGTTCATTAATACGATGGCGATTGCTGCCGGGTTGGCCCAGAGCCGCCCCGATCGCGTGGCGGCGGTATTTGACTGGATGGATAACGGCGAGGTGCGGCACAGCCCCGCCGCTCCGGCCAAACGCATCCGCATCGGTTATGACAGCGGCCCGGCCCGTTACAATGCCCACCCCGACGCACCCCACGTTCCACAGCAGTTAATCGGGACACTGGAACAGGAATTCTTCGCCCAGGCACCCTTTAGCTCGGTCGCAACCCATAACCCGACCTGGCAAACCGCAGATTCGGACTTCACGATCACCCTGCTGCGGGCGGGAACGAAAGAAACCGTGGCAACCCGGAGCGTGGTTGATGCCGTCGATAACGCCTTTCATGAAATAACCTTTCCCACCCAACCGGCGGGATTCTACATTCTGCGTATGAGCAACCCTGCGGGCACGGTCGGATGGTGGGCCAGCGAGTGGTCCAACACGCTTTACGACCGCTGGGTCATCCCGCGCACGAGCACGCTCGACAATCAGGGCTGGTGGCAGGCCGCCGTTGGCGGGGATCCCACCGCCCCCGACTTTCACTTCCGCTGGGATACTCAACTGCAGAACGGCGGGGCCAGCCTGTATGAGTCGGGATTCGATATCTGGGCGCGCGCGCGCTGGCACGATGCCGACCGCGCCTGGGAACGACTGGAGCGGACGCTGCGGCGCTGGCTCGACCCGGATCGATTGTCGGGCAACGCCAGCTTCTACGGCCATGGTATTCAAGGCGGCGGGCTGGCCGGAGCGATCGGCTGGTGCTGGTCTGAATTTCCCGAAACAGGCGTGCTCGGCGCCGCATTCTTCAATGGCTTTCTCGGGGTGGAAGCCACCGCGCGCGGATTACGCTTCCAGCCGGCTATTCCGACCGGACACGGCATCACAACCGTTGGTGCACGTAACATCTCCTATTTCGGGGCTCTGTTCGATATGGAGGCGACGACGAATTCAATTACTCTGACCTGTACGCGCAATCCGGACGGACGGACATTCTACATGACCGGCGGTTATTCAAACACCGGAACGTTCACACAAACCGTTCCGCTCGACAACGGCGCGGCCATCCTGAGCTATCGGCCGCAGGATGGAATTGAAGAATTAACGGCGGACTTTCGCTTTTCAGAATCGAACAAAACGCTGAACATAGCGGCCACATTCGACGGCGCGGCGCGGGCGGACTATGTGTTGCAAAGGAGCGATAATCTGGTTTCCGGCGTTTGGAATACGATCAGGATGCCCTTCACTGCCGATACAAACTTCACGGTGTTAACAACCAATCGCATGGGGTTCTACCGCATTATTGGAAAGTAAAAAGAACGATGTAATTCAACCCGGCCGGCGGAGGCACGACGTTGCAGAGGAACGTTGCGGCCGCGGCGGGGTGTTTGCAAAAAGAGGAATACAAATGAAAGACACGATAAAAACACAGCTTGTGCTGATTGGTTTGTTGGTTTGTTTTGCCCAGGCAGCGGACATCGCCGCCGGCGATACACAGCCGTCAAATAAAAAGGTTTACGTCGTTCTTTTCGGCGGACAGTCGAATGCATTGGGATGGGGGTACGAGCAGTATCTTCTGGACGAAAATCACTCCCTGGCCACTCCACAGGACGATGTGCAGATGTACACCGGCTGCGGAATGCCCTCCGTTCTAAATCAACTGCTTCCGCTCCAGTCCGGAGCGGGGAAAGATGTGCTTACGGACCCGGTACGCCAGTACCCTGCTTTGACGAATGCACCCATCAGCCGCTTTGGTCCCGAGCTGAGTCTGGCGCGCACCGTACGTGACGACATTGAGACGCCTGATTCCGAAGTCGTCATCATCAAATATGCAAAAGGCGGCTCCACCCTGTACCATGACTGGAAGGCGGACGGCACGTCCGACAGCTCGGCCGACGGGTCGCGCTATCAAACCTTCCAGTCTACCGTGCATGCCGGACTCGCGGAGATTCAGGCCGCCTATCCCTATCATGAGGTTGAGGTACTCGGCATGGGCTGGGTGCAGGGCGAGTCCGATGCATTGAATGCTGTGACGTACGGGAACCCCTCGTTTGCAAATAACTACGAAACGAATCTAACCACCTTTATTGCCGACGTACGCGCCACCTTCGGCAGCAACATGGTGTTCGTGCTCTCCAGGCTCTCCACCAACCAAAGCGACAATGTCTACTGGCCGACGATCCGCGCGGCGCAGGCCGCCGTCGCGGCGGCCGATCCCCGCGTGGTCGCCACCGAGGCGGACGGAGCTGTTTATCCCACCGCAATCGGTTTTGCAGAAGGGCGAATTCACTTTCTTTCCTCTTCGTATCTGCAAATCGGCGAAGATCTCGGCCATGCGCTCGTCACAACGACGGCGCTGGATGCCGATGACGATCATCTCCCCGATGAATGGGAAAACCGCTTCACCCCGCCGGGCGCTGCCGGTCTGGGGAATGCCCCCGAAGATGATTATGATGGAGATGGTATTTCCGACCGCGGTGAATTCAGACTCGGCACCAGTCCGGTGGATCCGGAGGATGGGTTGTCCCTTTCCTTTCCGTCGGTCAAGACGGTTCAATGGCCGGCCAGGCGAGGCATAAACTATACGGTTCAGCACTCGACCAATCTATTGCACTGGGTTCCGGTTGAGACCCTTGTGGCGGAATCAAACCGCACGCTCGAAGTCGATTGCTCCGCAGCCGCAACCAACCGGCACGGGTTTTTCCGGGTGAGGGTAGAAGAATAAGCGCTGATTTATACAACGGCGGCACGAAATTTGTTCATTTTTCTTAAGCCGGCGGCCATCTAATATTGGGATAAAACTATGAATGGATTTAAAGGTGCGTTGTGTGTGTTTTTACTGATGGGGATCGGCTGCGGAGGCGTTTGTGCGGAAGGAGAGCATGTGCTGTTTCATCGTGGTCAAACGGATTATGTGATCGCCGTCGGAAAGGATGCGAGCGAGGTGCAGTATACTGCCGCTGAGGTTTTGAAGAAATATCTCCAAGCGATTAGCGAGGCTGATTTTCCGATTGTTGAGGAGCGCACTGAATCAGCCATAACGCTCGATATTCAGGCAAGTGGAAATAAGGAAGATTTTCTCAAGGGAAACGATTCGTATTCCATCACCTCAAATGGAGGGAACATCAACATCGTTGCTGGAAACGACAAGAGTCTGCTCTATGCGGCATATGCTTTCCTTGAGGAAAACTTCGATTGCAAGTGGTACACCTCCACGGTTGAAAAAATACCGAAGCACGAACGCTTTGCATTCCATAAGATCCGCATCGTTGAGAAACCACAGATTGCGTTTCGTTCGGTGGATTATTTCGATGTTTGGAACCCGGAAATGGCCATTCCTAATCGCAACAATTGCCAATTCCACGGGCCTCAGGACAGTCCATATATCGATCAGCTTTGGCTGGAACACTCCTTTGATGTATTCGTTCCAACCCGTCCGTATTTTGAATCGCATCCTGAGTATTACAGCTACTATGACGGCAAGCGGCATGAAAAAAGGAACCAGCTATGCCTCTCGAACAAGGACGTATTGGAAATCACGATCAAGCAGCTGCGGCAATACATCAACGATCATCCCGATTACAAGATCTATAATGTTGGACAGAATGATAACCAGAACTATTGCCGGTGTGAAGAATGCTCCGGATTAGCGAGGAAATACGGCGGAGAATCCGGGACGTTGATCTGGTTTGTCAATCAGGTGGCCGATGCAGTCAGGAACGAGTTCCCCGACAAATACATTGGAACGTTTGCTTACCAGTATACGCGCCAGCCGCCGAAGAATATAAAACCGCGCGATAACGTGGCGATTATCCTGTGCACAATCGAGTGCGATTTTTCGCATCCCTTCACGCATCCGAATAACAGCAAGTTCATGGAGGATCTTGACAACTGGAAGCGAATCACGAGCAATATCCTGATTTGGGATTATGTGGTTAACTATCGCCACTATCTCATTCCTCATCCCAATTTTGGTGTTCTGCAGAAAAACATTCAGATTTTGAGAGATGCCGGGGTGCTAGGGATCCTTGAACAGGCCAATGGGCAATCTGTGGGCTCTGAATTTTATGCACTGCGCGCCTTTTTGCTGACCAAGCTGCTTTGGGATCCGGAGTGTGACGCACGGGCAATCATCGAAGATTTTATGGAGAATTATTATGGCGCCAGTGCTCCGTATATTCTGGAATATTTTGATCTTGTGCAGTCGCTTGTAGAAGACGACACGTTTTTGTCCTTTGCTGCGCGGGCAACAAACCCGATCTTTTCTGCGAACTTCATCCACGAGGCTGATGTATTGCTCGACAAGGCGAAGGCGGCGGCGACCGATGGCGTGATCAATCGGCGGGTCGATATTGTCAGGCTTCAGATCATTTATCTCAAACTGGTGACCGATTGGATCGACTGCGATAAGCAACGCCTTTTGAACGAGTTTATCGAGATCAGCTCGCGGGAAGGGATAGAATGGAGCTCTGAGGGTCTCCGCGTCAGCGAGTTTATAGAAAATTTTAAACGCATGAACAACGACACCTGATCGGTTCATGAAAAACGCAACAGATGAGGGCAAAAGAAATGAAAATATATCCGGATCACAGACCGGCAGCGGAGCTTCGCATGAATGCGGTGGATGCGGGTGTGGTTCTCTCGTATGGAGACGGGCCAGATCGGTGTGATTATCTGGGCGCACGAGAAGCGCTGATTTTTGAAGAAGAGGGTGTGTTTCACCTTTTTTATGATGGTGCGGGTGAACAGGGCTGGCGGGCCTGTTTGGCAGTGAGCACAGATTTACAGCACTGGGAAAAACGGGGGGCGATACTGGATTTTGGACAAGAGGGACAAGGAGATTGTGCCGCAGCCTGTTCTCCGTGGGTCTTTAAGGAGGCCGGCGAATGGCACATGTTTTATCTTGGAACGTCAAACACCACCGAAGCTCCTGAATACATCCCATCAACTCCGTATCAGACATTTAAGGCAAAAGCGGCTTCGCTTGGCGGTCCCTGGATGAAGCAACCGGACGTTGTGCCGTTCCGGGTCAAAGCCGGAACCTACTACGACGAGGCTGCCGCCCCGGGATATGTCGTTGAGCACAATGGCGAGTATGTCCAGTTTATCAGCACGGCGAAGAGCGACGGTGAAAAGATCCTCCGAACGTTGAGCAAGGCTCGATGTCATCACCTTAATGGTGCCTGGACAATTGATGAACAAGCGATGCTTCCGGTTACTGAGCAGATTGAAAACAGCAGCCTCTATTATGAAGAGAGCAATCGCACATGGTTTCTTTTTACCAACCATGTCGGAATCGAGGATGGCTTTGAGTTCACGGACTCGATTTGGGTGTATTGGACGCAGGACTTTGACGTATGGAATCCAGAGAACAAAGCGATTGTCCTGGATGGAGAGAACTGTACCTGGTCGAAAAAGTGCATTGGGATGCCTTCGGTGCTGAAGGTCGGAGACCGGTTGGCGCTGTTTTATGATGCACCCGGCGGGGATCGTGTGAGTCATATGCACCGACATGTTGGGCAGGCCTGGCTCGACCTGCCGTTAATTCCTCCGGCTTAATCCGTACAGATCCGGTCGCGTCTCAGGATGCGGAGCCGGTGCTCAAGGGGACGCGGTGGAATCTGTAAATTGATGCGTCGAGCCCGGCTTGACATGGATCTGTTTTCGCCCATTCAGGTAGACGGCAAGTGGACGGGGCGTGCCTGATTTCATGGTAAGGCTCACCCTTCCTTTTTCAGCGTAGAAATCATAGGTGCCGCCCTGAAAGGAGACATCGGTCAATTGCAATGACGGCCAGTCTGTCGGCAGGCGCGGAGATAATGCAAAGCCATCCATCCGGGGTTCGAAGCCCATAAACCCGTAGAGCATAACCTGAGGCATGAGCACACTCTCAAAAAACTCTTTGTCGATTCCCAGTCCGCCGGCGGTTCCTCCACCTTGCAGGCTTCCGCGCCCCGGCTTCGCATAATACGCCCGCACGCCGCCCTCGGCCTTCACCTCTCCATACCACTCGATTATTTCCTTTAATCGTTCCCAGGCGTTGTCCGGACCATAGACCCTCAGCCGGGCCATGAGATCGTCGTAGGAGAATCCCAGCACGGCGCCTCCGTCCTGCACCTGTTCGCCGAAAGAAAAGGCTTCCGGATTGCTCCAGACCGAATTGTAATAGTTCGTGTTTCGCAACGTCGTGGATCGCGGGCCAAACCGCCAGTGGTAGATGTCGTCTCCCTGCGAGGTATCGCCGTCAACCGTGCGCCGTCCGCTGATCCAGTCCATGATGGACCGGGCCTGTTGAGGCGTCGCCATGCCCCGGTTGATTGCATCGGTATTCAGGAAGGTAAAGCCGTAGTCATGCCCAACATCATCCACGTCCACTGCGGACACAAACCGACCGGTTTTCGGGTTCCAGAAAAAGGATTGTGAAAAGGTTCGGATCTCGGCGGCATGGGCCCGCAGCTCGTCGGGGTTGAGCCCTTCGGCGATCCCCCACTCCGGATTCTTCCGGATGAGCTCTTCCAGATCGCTCATGCGCAACAATGCATCGTAAAAATAAAGAGTGGCCTGAAAATCTCTGCCGCCGAAGGGGAGCAAATCCCAATAATTGTTCCCGACACCAAACCCGTAACGGATTCTTTTTTTGCCGTCTTCATAGACGACACCGCTTCGTCCTCCGTGCCCGACCCAGGGGGTGTTGATGCAATGATTTTCTCTGGTTTTAAACTCGGTCATTGCATAGCGGAGGGCACGCCGCAGGCGTTCGATCTGCTCTTTGATGAACCCCGTATCCTTCGTGAGACGAATGTAGTCTGAGCAGGCGATAATCCATGCCGCGTTGTTGATGTTGTGCCGACTGTCGGCCGCCGTCATTAAGGCCTGGATGGCAATCCCGGCCGGCCTGCGGTTGCCGAACCCAATGCGGAACCCGGTAAAAACATCGTCTTCAGCGGTCACTTCATTCAGCGGGATCATACAGACCGTTTTGGTCTCCATACTGTCTGCGGGCTCAAAACAGATGCGCCGGCCCGGACTGAATTCCGGCTGCCGTTCGGTTGTCCATTCGAGATACGGCGTTGCGTTCTCCAGCCCCTCCGCCCACCATTCAAAACGGACAAAGGGAGTTGAGATGGCCTTGACCCGGAACGCAGGGCTTTCAAGGGTGGCATTTGGAGAAATGTCTGCCTGTAATCCCCTGGACTCAGAATACGTGATATTTGACACTCCGTCTTGTTTCCAGCCGTCGAGCGAATGATGGATGTAAACCCCGAATGCCGGCTTAGCAAATGGATTGCCCAGTCCGGAAAAGTGCCACCCCCAGCCCGCTATTTGCGTCCAGATTGGAAACGGCCAGCCCAGCTTATGTGCCATTCCCCGGTGCTGGTGAGAGGCAATGTAGCCCTCTTCAGCCATCGTGCGTTCACTGAGGACAACTCGTAAATTCTGCGCAATACGATCCGCGTCCGCCGCCGGCCAGAGCATCGACCTGGCCATCCATGGGTCCCAAAACGTGGCATACGGAAAAAATTTATAGTGCTCAAAAAACAAATCCCTCAACAGCGCCATCTCGTTTTCATATCCCGGCACACGAAACGCCGGGAAGTGATCAGGCATCACTCGTCGTGAGTTTGCCAGCAGACCCCAGGGTCTTGTTCCCATCGCCCCCAGGATAAGAGGCGCCTCCCAAAGCACCTCATCGGCGGAGGCCTCCCATTGGCTGTCGGTGAAGATCTGTTTGACCGAGCCGTCTGCATGTTCAATCAGGATCTGGCCCACCACCCCGCCCGGATTCGCCAGGGATCCATCATTGGTTACTTTAAGATAGAGGGTGTTCGCCCCGTTCGTCAGCAACGAGTGAAACTCGACCGCATGAATCTGCCGGCTCTCCGCCGAGTTGTATATGTTCGATCCATTCACATACAGACTCAGCCGATGATCCGCCGTTCCTGAAAACCAGACGGCCTTTGAGCGGGATACAGACGGACCCAGCGTATACTTAAAATAAGCGGTTTCCGGCGGAATTTTCAATCGCAGCGCCTGAAGATCATCCAGCCCGGCTCTCCACAGCCACTGCGCCCCGGTAAAGTCCGCCAGAGCAGGCGGCACGTCCGCGTCATTGAGCTCTCGAACCATAACGCCTGCGGGAGATTGTTCTGCCGAACAGAGAACGGCGCTCAGAACCAGAACCTGAAACCATACCCCCGCCCCCAAAAGGTTGTTCCGTCTCACGCCGTTCTCCTTATTGAACAAAACTCCTGAAATCAAAACGCTCTGTTACAGCTCGATCTGATGCGTTGTTCCCGGCTCAAAGTTGAGCTCCAGGCGCTCATCCAGATAGAGGGCCAGTGTTCCGGCAGCGCCGGCTTTCAGGGTGACAGACACCGTTTCTCCGTCGGTGAATAAATCATAGATGCCCCCCTGGAAGGAGACGTCGGTCAACGTCAACGACGGCCAGCCCGCGGGCAGTTTCGGAGAGAGCGCGAAGCCGTCCATTCGCGGATCAAACCCCATAAACCCGTAGAGCATCACCTGCGGCACCAGCGCACTTTCAAAAAACTCCTCATCGATTCCCAGACCCCCGGCGGTTCCGCCGCCCTGCAGGTTTCCGCGCCCCGGCCGGGCATAATACGAGCGCACGCCGCCCTCCGCCTGGACATCGCCATACCACTCGATTATTTCCTTTAATCGTTCCCAGGCGTTGTCCGGGCCGTAAACCTTCAGCCGGGCCATCAGATCGTCATAGGAAAAGCCGAGCACGCTCCCCCCGTCCTGCACCTGTTCACCAAACGGGATTTTTTCGGGCGTTGGCCAGGCTGAACCGTAATAATTTGTGTTCCGCAACGTGGTGGATCGCGGGCCGAACCGCCAATGGTAGATGTCTTCTCCCTGGGAGGTGTCGCCCGCAACCGTGCGTCGTCCACTGATCCAGTCCATAATGCTCCGGGCCTGCTCAGGCGTCGCCATGCCCCGGCCGATTGCATCTGTATTCAAAAAAGTAAGCCCGTAGTCGTAGGACGCGCCATCCACATCCACCGCACACACAAAGCGTCCGGTGGTTTCATTCCAGAAAAAGTCCTTCGAGAAGGCGCGGATGCCGGCGGCATGCCGGCGCAAGTCAGCCGGATTAAACCTCGCGGCAACACCCCATTCGGGGTTTTTCTGAAGAGCGGCTTCGAGATCCGCCATACGCAGCAGCGCGTCGTATAAATAAAGGGTGGCCTGGAAGTCCTTCCCGCCGAACGGCAGTAAATCCCAATAGTTGTTGCCGACCCCGAAGCCGTGGCGAATCACTTTTTCCCCGTTTTCATAGAGGATGCCGCTCCGGCCGTCGTGTCCGACCCAGGGGGTATGGACACAATGATTTTCCAGGGTCTGGAATTCCGATATCGCATAGCTAAGCGCCCGCCGCATCCGCCCGATCTGCTGCCTGATAAAGTCGACATCGCCCGTCAGCCGGATGTAGTCCGAACAACCGAGAATCCAGACCAAATTGTTGATGTTGTGCCGGCTGTCGGCCGCAGTCATTACGGCCTGGATGGCCACCCGGGCCGGTTTGCGGTTGCCGAACCCAATGCGGAACCCGGTGAAAACATCGTCTTCTTCGGTTTGCTCACTCAGCGGAATCATGCTGATGGTTTGTGTATCCATGCTTTGTGCCGGCGGGAAAAAGAGCCGGCGCTCTGAACTGTATTCCGGCTCGCGCTCCGTCGTCCATTCCAGATAGGGCCGGGCATCCTTCAATCCTTCCGCCCACCATTCAAGGCGGACGAAGGGCGTGGATATGGCTTGTACCCGGAAGGGCGGCGTTTCGAGAACAGCCTGCGGAGCGAGATCGGCCTTCAGCCCTTTGACTTCGCAGTAGGTGATGTTGGCAAGGGAGTCGTGTTTCCAGCCGTCCAGCGAGTGCTGGGTATAAACCCCGAACGCCGGCATGGCATACGGGTTGCCGGTCCCGGAAAAGTGCCATCCCCAGCCGGCGATTTGCGTCCAGATCGGAAACGGCCAGCCGAGATCGTGCGCCATCCCCCGATGCTGATGGCTGGAAACATAGCCTTCTGCGGTCATCGTTCGTCCGCCGAGAAGCACCCGGAAACTCTGCTTGTGGCTGTCCGCTTCGGCAGCGGGCCAGAGCAGCGACTTGGCCATCCATAGATCCCACAGTGTTCCGTAGGGGAAAAATTCATAGTGCTCAAAAAATAAATCCCGCAGCAAGGCCATCTCTTTTTCGTGCCCCGGCACAAGAAACCGGGGGAAATCATCAGACATGAAGCGGCGGGAATCAGCCAGCAGACCCCAGGGTTTCATGCCCATGGTTCCCAAAATCGCCGGAGCCGCCCAATGGTTCCCGTCGCTGGAGGCCATCCATTGAGCGTCCGTGAAAACCTGCTCAACCGAGCCGTCTTCATACTCGATCAGGATGGTGCCGACGACTCCGCCTGGATTCGCGGACAAGCCTTCATTCACTGCTTCAAGCTGGATGGTGTTCGATCCATTGGTCAGCAATGTATGAAACTCCACCGCATGAATTCCCGTCCAATCCTCTGAGTTGTACAGGTTGGTTCCATTTATGAAAAGACGCAGGCGGTTGTCTGCTGTGCCCGCGAACCAAACCGCCTTGGCTCGGGATGCGGATGGCCCCAAAGCATACTTAAAATAAGCGGTTTCCGGCGGAATCTTAAACCGCAGGATCTGAGACTCGCTAAGCCCGCTCCTCCACAACCATTTTGCGCCGGTCCAATCCGCTAATGCGGCGGGCACGCCGTCTGCGTCCAGTTCCTGAATTACGGTGTCTGCAAAACTGCCGGCAGGCAGGCACGCCGTCAGCACGAAGGCCAACAGCAAACCCCATCCCTGCGTCTTTCTTTTTTGAATCTGTTTCAAAGCAACCTCCCTGTATTTAAACTCGTTAATAATGACAATCTTCAGCTCTCAACGCTTCTGCTTAATAAAACTCATATGAAGTCATCAACGTGCCTT
>CAZITJ010000011.1:2432-22420 GCA_964542135.1 uncultured Verrucomicrobiota bacterium | reverse complement strand
TCAGCTCTCAACGCTTCTGCTTAATAAAACTCATATGAAGTCATCAACGTGCCTTCAGCGGTATACACCTTTACGTTGCGGACCTCCGCATGCCATCCTGCATCCCGCAGCACGAAGCGGATCTTTTTGATCACCCCGGCAAACGGCATTCCTATACGATGCCGGGTCCACGTCTCGGACAGGTTGACCCTCGCAAGCTGCGGCTGTTTATAATTGGGTTGTGCCGAGGAGGTCCACTGGACGCTGAGATGTGTTTCCGTATCAGAGCGTCCCTCGAATTCAATAACGGCTCCCGCAGTCATAACGGCAATCACACGGGTCTCGGCGGCAAACTGATCCTGCTCCGAACGCAGGGAAAGCGCGCCGTCGACGGCCCTGGCTGTTCCGCGATCATTGGCGGCCCAAACCCCGATGGTGCGGCCGTTATAGTCCTGATTGGGATGCGGGTGCAGGATCCCGTTCTCGTTGTAATAACGGGTGATGAGTTCATCCATAGCTTTTACGCGCTCAGGATAGATGTCTGCGACGTTGCGGGTTTCCCCCAGATCCTCTTCGAGATTGTACAGCTCATACCGGTGTTCCAGCCGGGTGCCGCCGGCCTCGAGCGGAACCGACCGGTCAAACCAGAAGCGATAGAGCTTCCAGTCGCCGTCGCGCACGCTGACATTGGGGATATTCATCGTAGCCAGCAGGAAGTGCTCGAACCCGCTGATCGTCGGGCCGCGGTCAAAGGGTTTGCTGTCGAGCGCGTCCACATAACTCACCCCGTCCTGATGTTCATCGGGGCGCAGCGTCTGGCCGGTCATTTCCAGAATCGACGGATAATGATCCACCGTTGAAACAACCGAAGGACTCACAGAGCCGGGTTTTGTCATGCCCGGCCAGCGGATAATGAGCGGAACACGCACACCGCCCTCATAGTTGTTTCCTTTTCCGGACCGCAGCGGTTCGTTGTTGGTCGGCGTGGTGCCGTCGGCCTCGTAGTACATGGTTCCGCCGTTGTCGGAGGTGAAGATGACAATGGTGTTGTCGTAAATTCCATTGCTTTTGAGCGCGTCGAGCACCCGCCCGACGTTGTCGTCCATGACTTCAATCATCGCGCCCATGGTCGGACATCGCTGTGGATTGTCCGGATCGACCCGCTTTTTCCATTTCTCGACCAGATCCGGCTTGGACTGATACGGCGCATGAACATCATAGAGCCAGAAGCACATAAAGAAGGGTTCATCGGCATGGTCGCTGATGTAGTCCACGGCCCGGTCGCCCAGATAATCGTCGATGTGTGTGTCGGGCGGCACATCCTGCGGCAGGGTTCCGGTCTTGTCGAACGGCGGATAGAACATGCGGTGCGGATTGAGGCCGGGCGGTCCGGGATGGTGGCGTCCGCCGACGACATAATCGAATCCGTTGTTTTCAGGGGTGTAGGGCTCGTGGCCCATGTGCCATTTCCCGAGAAAGGCGGTGGCATAGCCCGCGTCTTTCATGGCTTCTCCCAGCGTATAAAAATCGGGCGACAGATAGTTGATTTCCGAAGGCGGTGCGGCCCGGGCTTCGGCGAGGTATGTGTGCCGCTCCTCGTGTTTCATCTTTCCATGCAGATGCCCCGCGGCTCCGGTCAATCCGGTGCGAATGGGATAGCGCCCGCTCAGGATGCTTGCGCGGGTGGCCGAACAGAGCGGGCTGGCGGAATAGGCCTGGGTGAAACGCATGCCGGTTTCGGCGAGCTCATCCACGTTGGGGGTGCTGTAGAATGTACTGCCGTAGCACCCGGCATCTTTCCATCCGAGATCGTCAATCACAATAAAAACGACGTTGGGACGGTCCGGCCCGGCCGTCTCAAGGCCCGGGACGCTCTTGCCCTCCTCATCACCGGTTGCAGCCCGTGTCTCCGGACAGATGTCACGAGCCGGGCTCTCTCCCGAGGCGGAAAGGCCCAGGAAAAAGCGTTCAGAACACAAAAGCCAAAAAAGTATTCTTTTTTTCATTTTTTCTCCTGCGATTTAGTTTGGTCCTATTCGAATAAATAAATTTGATACACGGTTTATGCTGAACTCCGCGGGACACACTTCGTTGAATCCGGCCCTTCCGGCAGCGTGAGCGAAACCGATGTCTCGACCGCACGCACCTCGCCGTCAGGCATGTTCAGTTGGATCGGATTGTCACACGACAGCGTGTAATCGAAGCCCCCGGCATGCCTGTTCCATGAAATGTCTATCCACCCGCCGGCCGGATGAGGAATGCGTCCACTCGCCGCCGGCAACGACCCGGGGCGGAGACCTACATCGAAGGTTGCGGGCCCCAAATCCATGCGCGGATGAAGGCCCAGACCGTATCGGGAAAGCTGCCATGTCGGGCAGCCCGACCATTGATGCGCGTGACTCCAGCGTTCATCGAACACTTCGATCCACGTCGTCCGTCCCCCTTCGAGCATCCATCCCCAGCAGGTACGATACTGCTGAAGCACAAAATCCATCTCCCCCCGCTCAATGAACAATGGCAATACATAGTGGGCAAAGTACGGGGTGATCAGCTGCCTGTTAAAGGCCTCCGGGTCATCATTGCGCGGAGCGGACGGATTATTTGGAAAACACGACTGCATGTGTTGAGCGAGATAAGCCAGCCCGGTCTTTTCATCCTCTTGCTCAACCAACCCAAGAAGAATTGCGAGCGTTGAGCAATGGTAGCCAAGGGATTCCCATCCTCCGGCGGCAAGGCGTGTGCCGATCCAGTTGCGGATGAAATCTTTCATCCTCGTTTCCAGTGACTCGTATGGGTCGTCGGCACCTTTCACTTCCCCGGCCCAGGATGACATCGCGCGCAACGACCAAAGAAAATGCAGATTACAGGCTAAATCAACAGGGCCGTCTTCCGTCTTATGGCCCCAATCCACAAAATTCCAACCGGACACATGATGCAGCCCGTCGTCATGCAGGAAGGCCAGAATAGCCGCCATGTTTTTTTCAGCCGCCGGCCACAGTTCTTCCAGCAGGCTGCGATCGCCGGTATGGCGGAAATAATTCATGACCGCGACGGCCCATTGAAACGAATAGGTGGGTAAATAGATACACCCTCCCGGCGACATGCCCGCCACGAGTCCATCTTCGCGAGGACACTGCGATGCCTGCACCAGGGCTCGGCGGCAGAGCCGCAGATCGTGAAATGTTGCGGACGCGATTTCCATGCCGACCGTTGCCACATCGCCAACCCATTGGCCTCGTTCCCGTGTCGGGTTGTCGATGAGGGCATCCTCTGAACAGCTGCGATACGTCTCCACACCGGTTTTCCAGATCTGCTCAAGCAAATCATCACCGCATTTAAAATCGGCTTTGCTCGGTTTGTGATAACACCGTTCGAGGTAACTCTCCTCCAAAAAATGTATGCCGTCTTGAGGCGTCATTACGTGAACTTCCAGGAAGCGTCCCCCTTTGGGCGTGACCGGGCTGAACACCTGCTTCCCGCCGCGGGCAATAAAATGATCGAGATTACAGGAGGTCCCCGCCGATAAATTAATGAAGGGCGCGACACGTCCCCCGGTTAAGTGTTCGGCATAAGCCATTTGAATCTCGGTGCCGGGCGGAACATCCAGGGTGAAGCGGGGACGTCCAAGGCGCACGCGGCCAAGGTCATACAGGCGCCAGACCCCTTTCGAAGGAAGCTCCTCGCAGACCCGGTCGCGGGAATGGAAAACAAAGGCCGGCTCATCGGTTCGATATCCAAACGTGGATGCCAGCGGTCCTTTTCGCAAAGGCTCCAAGGCATGGGCAAGCGTCTGAACCGGTCTCAGCCTGGCCTCGACCGGATCCGGCAGCGAGGATGCATTCCAGCAGGGCTGCTCCCATTCAGAATCAACAAACCGGCTCTGCTGCCACCCCGTCGGCTCCCTGCGGGTATCGCGCCACTCGATCCATCCAAGCTGGGGGTTTATCCTGCGTGTCCGGGAGGCCTGCGAATCAAGAGGCCTCGTTTTCCAATCAACAGGGATTTCGGTCTGCCCGGCAAAAACGGTACACCATAAAAACGGATCGGTTTCTTTTAAAATACGCGTTTCAACCCCGATGTGGTGGACATGAAAGGCCAACACATGCCTGCCCGCCGGAAGATCGACAACCTGGGTTTGATATTCAGGAAAATCCAGCGCATAGCGGTGCGGCCCTTCCAGCAAAGGCTCGCCGTTCAGCCACGTCTGATACCACGAGGAACCGCACACACGAACCTCAACGCGGCAATCGCTTTCCAGCGAAAACCCGCCGCGAAACAGCGCATACGAATCGGGCTTCGTTTCCCCTGAATGCCAAAATGAATTTTTCATATTATCTATCGCGTTTAAGAATTATTAAATGAATCGCTTAACTGAAAACAAACTCGTAGGTTCCGGCTCCGCAAAGAGTTACCACCTCTCCTTCGGTGCGAACGGTTCCGTCGTTCCGCGCCGTGTTCACCCGATGCCCGCGACAGATTGGGGGCGGAATGAGTTCCGTTTCCACATCGGCGGGTATTGTCAGCCTCAATCGCCACTGCTGCGGATCCCAATAGACGTATACAGTGCCTTTTGGCGTCATGGTATGTCCGGCCACATACGGAAGACCGCCGGATTCAGGAGCAATCCGGATGCGCGCGCCCCCGGGCTCCGCAATCTGCACCCCCAGCAATGTGTCGTGCAGCCATTGCAACACGACGGCGCCCCATCCATGCGAACCGGTTTCATCTTCCGGATGATGCGGGTTGATGTCCTGATCGGAACAGCCGGCATCCTCGCGGCTGATCCAGTATTCCGGAAGAGGCCCGCCGTATGGACCCTGCAAGACCGACGCAACCGGATTGCGCGGATGGCCCGGTAAATACGGCGCGTAGCGCTCCAAAAGATGGCGCACTGCGCGTTCGGGGCGCCCGACATGCGACATAGCACGCAGGGCCCGGTAGGCGAAGGTCGGATTATTCCATCGACGCACACCCGGAGGGGGGGACCCGTCGGGATCAGCAAAGGCGTAATCAATGACTCCGGCGGACTCGTCGGCACTCAGCAGGCCGGCAAAAACCGCCGTGGTTTGCGCCGCCTGATGAAAGCCCCGATCCTCGGCAAGCGACCGGGTGGCCACATGGAGGGGCACCCCGTCCTGCGCGGGCACGAGGTGATGGGTGCGGAACGCGTCGAGCATTTTTTCGTGCAGCGCACCGAGTTCTTTTTTCCATTCGGCATGCCCGATGGCCTCGGCCATCTCAATCGAAAAGGCGAGGCGTTCAAGAAGACAGGCGCTCACCAGTCCGCTCGATTGCGCTTCCGAGCACTCGGCATCGTTGCGGATATCGGCGAGCAGCAGCCCGCAGACAAACAGTCCATCGTCATGGGTTCGAGCCGCCACCCAGCGCCAAAACCGCTTCATTTTTTCAAGATGGGCTGAAATGACTTCGGTATTCCCCGACCACATGTATTCGTCGTAAATCATGCAGATCCATTGCACCGACCAGTCCACAGGACCCACCTCAAACGGATAGTTGGACGGATAAAACGGATGAAAGGCTCCGTCGCCGTTCTCCCCGCCGGCAAAGGTCCGGATGAAAAACCGGCGCAGACAGGTATCATTAAACCAGGAGGCTCCGATGAGCGCACGCAAGCGGATATCCTCCACCCACTGTCCGTCTTCGCGGCCGGGCGTGTCGACATACGCATCGCTCATCGTGACTTCGGCATGGATCAACCCCAGAGCGACGATCTGGTCGATGCGCTCATTGCCGCATTTGAAACTCCCGACCGGTTCGACCGGATATTGCGACTGGATGATGCCTACCCGATTGAATGTCAGCTCACCGGCTTCACGGAAATGGATATGCAGTGTCATCCAGCGCGCCGTGCGCTCCTCAGGAAATTCCAAATACTGGAAGCCGGCGCGGGGTATGCAACGGTCTGCGCAATGTTTACCAACGACCCCTTCCGTATGAATCCAGCCGTTTTCCTTGACCAGCGGCTCGCCGGAATAAAGAGGCCGGGCAATTTCCGCATACCCGAAATCCATGGCGATTCCCTGCGAGGCATCCGCCAGCTCCAGGAACGGGAAGCCGTGCACAGGCCGGTTGAAATCAAAGGTGGCATACACCGTTTCGCCAGCAGAACCGCTGATCGAAACCGGTGTGTCCGAAAAAAGTTTCTCAAAAGAGGCTTTCGTTTCCGCACACGGTGTGACGGAAGCATTTTTGAGACCGGCCGCAATCGAGTCGACCGCCTCATTGAATACAGTGTCCGCCGTGCCGGCGGCCAACACATTCGCCGGCAACACAGGATATTCGCGTTGTCCGGGGGTTTCCTGCTTCAGCGGATGTTCCGGCCACGGTCCGTCTTCGACCACAGATGCAGCCTTCCAGCCGGAATCATCAAAAGCGGGTTCAAACAGTCCGTCCGGAACCCGGTCCGCATCGACCACCACGGGAAAGCGGATTCGCATAGCTCCCCCGTGGATGCCGGCACACTGGCATTCGTGCACGAGAAACTCCGGCGCTTCGATCCATTTCCATGAGGCATCTGTACCGAGCCAATCCGCTTCGACATGCAGTCCCGCATGCTGATTGCCGGTTCGCATAAAACAGGTGATGGGCCCCCAGTTATGGTGAAGAACAACGATCGTGTTTCTTCCTTTTTTCAGGAACGGGCCGGCATGAACATTTTCCGCGCTGATTAATTCTTCGGCATATCGCGAAACCTTTCGGCGCAGCTTGTGTCCATTGATCCAAAGCTGCGCGTTGGTGTCTGCCGCGAAACGAAGCAGGGGATTCTCCGGAATTCGGTCCAGATCAAATACCTTCCTGAAATAATGAAAGCGATTGATCGGTGCAGGATTCTCCGGCGTGGTCCAGATCCATTTTGATTTCATAGACGGTTCCATTTGTAAACTAGCAGACCCGGTTGACTTCGACGCCGAGAAGGGCCGCCAGTTTTTCGATTTTCCCGGCAATATGCCCAACCCCAATGGCGCAGTGGTGAGCAGGACCGCCTTTAGACCAATCATTCATGAATCCTTTGGCGCCAATACTGAATTTGTAGCGACTGTTCGTGTTCCCGATCTGAAGAACCGGGCCGGAAACCGATTCCCCCTCGGCCACTTGAAGAACAACGGTGCCGTCGCCGCGCTGGACCACAGACAGGATCGTTACCGGACCATGCTGAACCGTCATTTGGATAGAGAGACCTTTGCCCGGTTTGCCGTGGTAGACGGGCAGGGGCACCAGTCCGACGCGGCCTTCGGCAATGGCGAAGTGCGCGGGGCCGTCGTGGCCGAGATAAACAACATCATCGACAAAGTCCGAGAGATAGAATTCGGAGAACGATCCGCCCACGCCGAACAGATCCATGATTTTCATGGCCTGAACATTTTTTACTTCGCATTCGCCCGCAACGGGAATGTTACGGCCGGTCAGCAGGGTGTTGCCGGCAATCACCGACGTGACGATGTTTTCATATTCGCCCGTGCCTTCGTAGTAATAGGCCATGGAGCCGAGGTTGTGTTTTTCAACCAGTCTGTCGAGGGCAACGGAGGTTCTGGCCGCACGCTCAATTTCGTCCGGCTCGCAGGCCGCATCCACATCAAATTTCTGAGTAAATTCTTCAACCTTGGCCGCAACGTCATCCTCGGTGACGGCTTGCCGCAGGTCGAAGAGTTCGCACATTTCCACTAGTTGGAAATGATTTCCAAAAACGGCAGACTGTTGCGTCAGGTCGCTGTAGACATCCAGCATTCCGCAGTAGTAGTGCCCCAGCACCCCGACGCGGTTTTCGCGCATGCCACCGGCGACCCTGGCGGCATCCACCCAATCGTTTATTTCCTGCCAGGCTTCGTCTTCCTGGAGATATCCAGTCACCACATGATAATCGATGTTTGCACGGTTGAAGACGCAGGCAAGCTCAGGAACGGAACAGGACTGGCAGTGTTCCAGCCAGACGCCGGTCATCGTCCCGCGATCACCCAGGGCGTTAAAAGATGCGTAATCGAGCTGCGCCACCGGCTGAAGATTGAGCATCACCACCGGCACCTTGGCTTTTTGAACCACCGGCAGAACGGTGGAAGACAGCGCATAGGTGGAGATAAACAGGAAAATGACCTCCACCTCCTCTTTTTTAAACAGCGTCGCCGCATCGCCCGCTTTTTCCGGGGTGTCCACCATGCCCGCATCAACCACATCCACGTCCATGCACGCGATACGATCACGGATCTGCGCATGGTAGCCGTTCAGGTTGTCGAGCAATCCGTCGAACTGTGCCCAGTATGTATCGAGTCCGATTGAAAAGATTCCAGCCTTCATTGATTTCCTTTTCTATTCATTTTTTTACATCACAAACTGCGGCGGAGAAAGCAGCCCCGCGGGAACAAAAACACAGTCATCGCTCCATTCATCACCTTCCGTCATCCAGTGATAAGGACCAGTATGGTCCCGGTCTTTCACCGTGTCGTGCAGAGGCCCGAAGGTGTTGCGGCGAGTGAGAAAAAGGTCCACCTCGACCGAACCTTCGCTGCCGGAAACATCCGCCTCGTACGGATCCCAGCCGAGCACCTGCCCGTTCACCCTGGCGCAGGCGCCGCCAAACTCCGGCAACCTCAAACGCAGCGCGTTCTCAGGCAGCGGGAGGTGATAGGTGACAACGGCGGAATAAAATGGAAGGCCCTGCCGACAGAGATCCCCGACCTCCAGCTGGTCGGGCAGCACAACCAGTTTTCGGTCCGCACCGGCGAGCCGCACGCCGAATTCACCCAGCAGATACACGGCTTCGAGATTGCTGTTCTCCCGGTAGCAGGTTTTGAGAACGATTTCGTTTTTCCCCGGCCGGAGAGAGGCTGCCGGCAGGCTGCAGCGGTGAAAGGCGATGTCGATCCAGCGTTTTGAGTCCGAGAGGTCGAGCGGCGTCCCGTTGATTTCAACCGTAAAGCGTTCCGGCTCTTCGATGACGAAATCAACCCATGCAGGCATTGCTTCGATCTCGAAGGTGTAGCGAAGTTCGACATCGGCCAGCTTTTTCGCAGTGTGCTGCGCGGTAAACCATGGTTGACACATTTCCCCGCCTCGTACTTCGATCCCGTGCTTTTCTCGAAGCAGACGGTCAATTTTCAGTACGTCAGACGTTGGCTGCCAATCTCCCCCGCCGAAGCGATAGTCCGCCGCATCAAGAACGCAAATATTCGGCTCGGAGAGCGAATAGTCAAATGGGCCGCTTCCTGTGTATACCGAGCCTTCCTCGCTCTTTTTCGGCTGAGAAAACTCAGATGACTTTTCATTTGCAACATAAAGCTTCAGGCCGCCTTTCGGAAAATCCGTTGTAAAACTTTTCCAGCCATTGGACGATTGGGTCTCGACCCAAACCGGCTCGCCGGTCTCGCAGTTCCATTCCGCAATCGGCAGCTCGGTCTTGATGCGCACCGTCGCGTTTTCCCGTCGCTCATCGCAATTCATATTCAGCGCGGCAAAGATTAATCCGCCCTCCTCCGTCCGTCGCAGCTGACCAAACATGTCGGACCCGGAAATGACGGCCAAGGGGGCCGGAATGCTGGAACGCACCGCGTCCTTTGAAAAAGCAATGAATTCATATTGTCTGTTGCCGATTGAACACGGCTTTGCATCGACATAGCCGGGTGCCTCACCGGCAACAACCACCTTTCCCCCGGCATGAACAAAACGATCCAGCAGGCTCAGTGTCGAGCTGCGGATCGTGTCCATTCCTGCGATCAGCACGGTTCGGTATCGGGCGTTGCCAACATGCAACACCCCGTCCTGGTCTACCGATCCGAGTCGTCCGATCATCTCTTCGTCGCCATAATCGAAATCCACCTGGGATTCGAGCAGCCAGGTGAAGAGCGTTTGATAACGATCTTCCAGACTCTGGATGTTCCGGTCTTTTGTGACCAGTGTATCCGACCAACCCAGATGCACCTGCGCCCAGACGCTTTCGACGGGGTTGATCACCAGCAGATCGCAGACGGGTTCGCCCTGCGCCATCATCAGACCCAAGCGGGCGAAATACGTTTCGACATGGTTGTATTCTTTATACCATGCGGACTGATGGAATATGCTCGCAGGATAATCGCGCTTGGATTCGCCGCGCATGCTGTACCACGAGAGGTGATGACAGCGCAGATTGATACCAAGCAGAGCCTGCCAATCGCCAATACGTTTGTGTCCCGCAAAAGACAGCTCCCAGCCGGTACACCCATAGAGTTCCGAGAGCATCCATGACTGTCCTGTCTGGCGCGCGGCGGAAGCACACTGCTTAACGATCCAGTAGTTTTTATTATCCTTCCCCAGAACGTCTACACCGGCCCAGCTCATCTGTTCATAATAGCGCATCATCGAGCCGGACATCGCGGTCTGCGCCGTGAGACTGTCTTCGTGTAGAATGTGACCGGTTAATATCAGATTATGCGTTTCACACCACGCCTTGCACGGGATGGCAAAATTTTCGAGGAAAAGCTGCTGGAGCAGTTCCACAAAATGCCATTTAACCTGTGAAATCCGGCGCCCCTCCACCTGGAAAAAAAGTTCGGGCAGCTTTTCTTTCAAATCGTAACCAAAGCGTTTCTCAAACTCTTCAAACAGCTTTTGGGTATAGGGAACGGTATGGTCGCCGTTCTCCATGTACATACAACACCCGTCAAGCAGTGCGCCGCGATGCGGCTCATCAGTGAAAATTCCTTTGATGGAGCGCCCCAGCCGATCCCCGCACTGTTCGGAATATTTTTCGTGTGTGCTGCGAAGAAACGCCTCGGTGGCGTCGCGGTTCATCGTGTCGATGTAGGTGTAGCCGTTGTAGAAGCCGCTGCGGCCCTGCTCAACAATGGAAAAACGCAGGCGGGTTTTTCCGCAGCCAAGCCGGGTGCACACAACGCCATCCAGATCGCAGGTGACCTCGGCAACAACGTTCTCCCCGTCGCCCGCGGGATCGATCTCCAGCCGGATCGCCTTCTGACGGAATTCCGGGTTTTTTGAGACCATTCCCCCGGCAAGACCGGATGGCCAGCGGTCTTCGTCATAAAGCCAGGCCTCGAGACCCAGCTCCTCGGCGCGGTCGGCACACAAATTGATCCGCTCAAACCATTCTTCGCCAAGATACTCTGTCTCCAGACCGGTTCGGCTGTGCATAAAGAACCCGCCCATACCCATCGCTTTGATCACATCAATCTGGCGAAGCATCTCGTTCTTTTCCAGCTTCGCGTTCCAGCTCCAGAACGGCTTACCACGCCATTCCATCCCCGGGACCTTAAATTGTTTCTCTAAATCCATGTCGTCAAACGCCCCTTATTCAGCAGGATCTCGACCCTTCTTCCCGGGCCGATCAATCGCCCTTCCATTTATCCCGCCACCCCTTAAAACAATGCTGTAAACATCATCATTACATGGAGCCTCAACTATTTCCAGTATTTTGTTGAAATAAGCAAAAATAAGTTGTCTGATTGACTTGTTACAGTAATCGTTAAAAGGATTTACGATGGCTCCTCCCAAAAAAAAGAAAAAGCGCACCAACGACCGGGTGACCCTGGGTGACATTGCTCTTTACTGTAACATCAGCAAAGCCACCGTCTCACGCGTTCTAAATGACAAGCTGAACGAATTTCCCGTATCCGACGAAATGATTGAAAAAGTCAAAAGTGCGGCGCAACAGCTCGGATACCGCCCCAACCGCCTGGCCAAAGCCGTGCGCAGCCAGTGTACCAACCTGATCGGCCTGTCCTTCCCCTTCCTCACCCCGGCAAACTACACCCCCGAACGCGTGGCCTACGAAAACCAGATGATGGGACGGTTCACCAACGTCATCCTCTCTCATCCCGGCGTCAAAGACTACGACCTGGTCATCCACGACCGACGGGAAAATCCGGCCGTCCCGCTGCGCGAAAACGATTTTAAGCCCGATCTGCTGGACGGCATGATTTACCTGAACCCGTCCGAGAGCCATGCGGAATTTCTCGACGCAGCATCCGAAGACTTCCCCATCGTGCTGCTCGGCTACACACCTGAAGCCGAACAACGAGTCCCCTGCGTTGACATCAATAATCGCAAAGCGGCACAGATGGCGGTCGAGCATCTAATCAAGATCGGCCGAAAAAAAATCCTGATGCTCATCCCGGAAAAACTACAGCACATCTGCTGTATACAGCAGCGACTGAGCGGATACAGAGATGCTCTCAACCGGCACGATCTGCCGGTCACAGATGAATTTATCCGCTCTCTCCGTTCCCTGCCTGAAAATGTTAACGCCTTTTTCAACGAATTGCGCTGTCTCGATGAAGTGGATGCCGTCTTCTGTCCGAACGATGACCTGGCCGCACTTTGTCTGCGCAGCCTGCAGACAGTCGGTAAAAACGTTCCCGATGATATTGCCGTAATCGGTTTCAACAACTCGCCGCTGACCGAACACACCGTCCCCCCTCTCTCCACGGTGCACTGGCCGATCGATGCTCAGGCCAGTGCGGCCATTGATCTGCTGCTCAAAATCCTCAAAAAAGAAATCCCCTACGAACCCGGCTTTCACGAAATCGAAACAAACATTGTCGTTCGCGAATCAACCTTCGCAGGGGTCCGGCAAGAAAAACCCGCTCGCACCGAAGACGTGGAGCCTGCTGAACCCCGGCCTTTTGTGATTGAACCCACGCATTCCATCTGACAGAAAAAAATGGCCGGGAAGGAGATACGATGATTCGCACTGCATTTAAAATGAAACTCAAGCCGGACTGCGTCGCGGAGTATAAAAAGCGGCACGATGAAATCTGGCCGGAACTGGCACAGGCCCACACCGACGCCGGAATCTCCGACTACTCCATCTATTTCGATGAAGAAACCTTGACGCTGTTCGCATTCCAAAAACGGTCGGATCACAACACAGCAGACCAACTGAAAGATCTGGAGATCGTTCAGAAGTGGTGGGATCACATGGCCGACCTGATGGAAACGCACCCGGACCATATGCCGGTTTGCAAACCGCTGACCGAAGTGTTTCACATGGATTAAGGCTCGCGGCGCTTTTCGCGGCAACAGGCCGCCTCCCTGAAACCGAACCGCCGCATCGATGCCCACCACATGCCTTAAAAATCTGCACAGACCCGATTATTATGGCCAGAGGTTTTCATAAGATGCTACGTAAACAGGATAGGGTTTATTGCACACGAAAGTACTCCGCAACAAATACATTTCGTTCCGTTCGGAACAAACGGACATCCCCGCTTTAAAAGGACAGCGTATGAATCGTTCCACAGTAGAATCCAAATCGATTCGGGTGTCCATGCGCGGCATTGGAAAACAGTTTGGGCGAACGACTGTGCTGCACGATGTCGACTTTTCTCTTCAATCCGGCGAAGTTCATATTCTCGCCGGCGAAAACGGTGCCGGAAAAAGCACGCTCATGAAGATTCTGCGCGGCGTGTATCCCGATTATAAGGGAACCTTCGAAATCGAGGGAAAACCGGTTCGTTTCCGAAATCCCGCGTCTGCCTCGCTGCACGGTATTGCAATGATTTTTCAGGAACTATCCCTGATCCCCTCATTAAGCGTCTGTGACAATATTTTTCTGGGGCGGGAACACGGCTCCTGCTTTGTGAATTCGCGCGAACAAAGGCGCGAGGCGGAAAAACAACTGCAAAAAATGGGATTGGATATTGATCCGGACGAGTTGGTTGAAAATCTTCCGGTTTCGCTCTGCCAAATGGTCGAAATCGCCAAGGCGCTGGTTCACGAAGCCCGCATCATCATCATGGATGAACCAACCAGCGCCCTGAATCAGCCCGAGGTGAAACAACTGTTTAAGTTGATTGCGCAGTTAAAGGCCAACGGGTGCGGCATTATTTACATCACCCACAAGATGGAAGAGATCTATCAGCTGGCCGACCGGATTACCGTTCTGAGAGACGGGCAGCTGATCGGCACCCGGGAGGCAGACCGTCTGCCGCGAGAAAAGCTGATTGAATGGATGGTGGGCCGCCCGCTGAACGAGCAGTTTCCGCCGCGACAGGGGCGCCTCGGCGAGGAGGTTTTAAACATCTCAAACTTGTCGGTTTCGACCGGCTCTCAATCCGTTGACATCAAAGAGATTTCACTTTCTTTGCGCCAGGGCGAGATCCTGGGGCTGGCCGGGCTGGAAGGCTCTGGAAATCATACCGTGCTCGAAGCGCTTTTCGGGGCCTTCGGACCGGTCAAGGGGCAGGTTGAACTGAACGGTCGGCCGCTCCTTATTCGCAATCCAAAGCGTAGCCTCCAAACGGGTTTTGCATTGCTTCCGGGGGACAGAAAAACATGCGGAATTGTTCCGACAATGAGTACAGGACAAAACATCACGCTGTCTTCGCAGGAAATCAGCTTCCCCGGCGGATGGCTTCGCCTGCACAAAGAAAAAGACGTGGTCTCCGAGTTTGTCAGCGCCCTGCGAATTCGCGCCAATCATATCGACCAGCCCATCACCGAACTTTCGGGAGGAAACCAGCAGAAGGCGCTGCTGGCGCGCTGTATGGCCTCGCGGGCAGGCATTCTATTGCTGGACGAACCGACCCGCGGAGTCGATGTAGGGGCCAAACACGATATCTACGAAATCATCAACACATGGACAGCGCAAGGCGGAAGCGTTCTGCTGATCACCTCGGAAATGCCGGAGATGCTGGCACTGGCAGACCGGATCATGGTGCTGCATCGCGGGCGGACCACCACCGTTCTTGATCGCAGCGAGGCAACACAGGAACGCATCTTATCCGCCGCCATGGGAGCATAATAAAATGAAAAACCTCATGACAACACATGTAAACAAACTGCATCAAAAACCACTGGTTCGTGCACTGAGCGCGTTGGTGCTCATGATTGTGATCGGGTGCTTTTTTAACGCGGACGGAGCCTTCTTCAAAACGGGAACGCATCTGGATATGTTTCGCCATATCTCCCGGTATGCCATTTTGGCCTGCGGCATGACGCTCGTCATCATCACCGCCGGTATTGACCTGTCGGTCGGCAGTTTGCTGGGACTCACAGCCGTCTGTTTTTCCATCACAACCATCCGCGCGGGATGGCCTCCCTCGCTGGCGATCCCGGCCTGTTTAACGCTGGGCACGCTGTGCGGAGCCTGCTCCGGCTTTTTAATCGCCAAATTCAAAATTCAGCCCTTTATTGCCACCTTGGCGATGCTTGTTTTTGCCCGCGGACTGGCAAAAGTCATGTCGGGCGGACAAAAGGTCTCCACCGCCATCCTCCAGGCAGACGGCTCCTACCAATATGTCGAGGCGCCGCCGATTTTTGACATCCTCAATCAACGGGTCCTTTTCGGCTCGGTCTCGGTGGTTTCTCTGATTCTCCTTCTGTGCGTGCTCGTCTGCTGGATCCTGCTCTATCGGCTGCGCTGGGGCCGCTATCTCTACGCGATCGGCGGAAATGAAGAGTCCGCCCGGTTATCCGGAATTCCGGTCCTTGCCATGAAACTGCTCGCATATGGCATGAGTGGTTTCTTTGCGGCCGTTGCCGGCATCTGCCATGCCGCCGAGGAATACCAGGGCGATCCGGAAGCGGGACAATCCTATGAATTAACCGCGATTGCCATTGTCGTCATCGGCGGGACCAGCCTGGCCGGCGGACGGGGCGGAATCTTACTCACTCTGACCGGGGCTCTGACCATCGGGTACCTCGAAAAAATTCTAAGTATCAACGCGGTGGGAGAAGCCTCCCGCTTGATGCTCACCGGGCTGATCATCATCGGCGCCGTTATCTTTCAGCGTGTCAAAAAATAATCCGTGGAAAGGAATCCTATGAAACACATCAAAAACATTAAATGGGCGGTTTTAATCGCAGGGCTTCTGCTCTCCGGCTGCGGATCAGAAACCGAGTCTGACGGGGACAGCAAGCAATGGGTTGTTGGAATGAGCCAATGCAACCTCGGCGAGCCGTGGCGTGTGCAAATGAATGCGGATCTTGCTGCCGCCGCGGAAAAGCATCCCGAAATCGAAATGATTTTCAAGGACGCTCAAAACGATTCGCTCAAGCAAAAGTCACAGATTGAGGAATTTACAGCCCGCGGCGTCGATCTGCTTATCGTGTCCCCCAAAGAAGCCGCGCCCCTGACGCCGCCGGTACGCGCCGCCTTTCGTTCAGGCATCCCCGTCATCATTCTCGACCGGAAAATACTGGGCGATGACTACACCTGCTATATCTCCGCCGATAATCGCAAAATCGGTCGGGCCGCCGGAAAATGGATCAGCGAAAAACTGGGCGGAAAAGGAAACATCGTCGAGCTCAAAGGCCTGATGACCTCCACCCCGGGACAGGAACGGCACGAAGGCTTTCGTGAAGGCATACAGGACGCCTCGTTTGATATTATTTTCGAAGCAGACACACAATGGCTTGAGACCAAAGCCCGGCGCGAAATGGAGTCCGCACTCGCCCGTTTTGAAGACATTGATTTGGTCTATGCCCATAATGATCCCGCCGCACACGGCGCCTGGCTGGCGGCCAAATCGGCCGGACGGGAAAAAGACATGATCTTCGTCGGGATTGATGCGCTGGCACAGGAAGGACGGGCCTATGTGCAGCAGAATGTTCTTCAGGCCTCTTTTGAATATCCCACCGGCGGGAAAGAGGCGATCGAAACCGCACTGAACATATTGAACGGCGAAACCGTCCCGCGCAAGATCACACTGGACTCACGCGTCTTTACTGCCGAACACCCCGAAGGCCGGCTCCTTGAATAGACGGGACCATCCCTTGCCGCCCCGAACCTTCGGGGCGCCTTAAAAAAGAATAGTGCACCGAGCGGGATAGGAATACGAACCGTTTCTACCCGCATCAGAAAACTGATGCTGCCAACACACCCGCTGGGATTGAATCATGTGTTGGCAGCACTGCATTTTCTGGAGAAAAAAGATCTGGTTGAGATCGTCGATTATACCGACAAACGAGAACTGAAAGTCTACGACGCCACCAACCGGGGACGATCTGTTCTCAAACAGCTCTGCGGTGAATAAGCCCCCTATTCTCCGCAAATTTTGCGGCGAATACTTCTTGATCTTGCGGTGAATACACCCCCTAATCACCGCAAAAGGTGCGGTGATTATGAGATATATACATCAATTAGAAGATTGGCCCAACTTTACATGGGATTCTGAACCTCTGACTCCCCTGCTGGCGGAAGTCCGCTATCAACAGGGGCGACTGCTTGGACAACTTGAAGGCCAGGGCTTTAAAATCCACCATCTTCATAAAGAGGCCTGCTTGGTTACGCTTACTGAAGAAGTTGTAAAATCAAGTGCCATTGAGGGAGAAAACCTCGACGCAGAACAGGTTCGATCTTCTATTGCTCGGCACCTCGGAATGGATATCGGCGGAACTCCCAACGTTGCCCGCCATATCGACGGCATTGTGGAGATGATGCTGGACGCCACCCGAAACCATAATTCCCCGCTAACAACAGATCGGCTGTTCGGCTGGCATGCAGCAATGTTTCCCACAGGCCGAAGCGGCATGCGCAATATCACTGTAGGAGCATGGCGAATACCGGCAGCCGGCCCTATGCAAGTCGTATCCGGTCCGATCGGTCGGGAAAAAGTTCACTTTGAAGCTCCGGATACCAACCTGCTCCCTGATGAAATGGACGCTTTTCTGAAATGGTTCAATTCCTCTTCTGATATGGATCCCGTCCTAAAAGCGGCCATAGCACATTTCTGGTTTGTAACCATTCACCCCTTCGAGGATGGCAATGGCCGCATCGCACGTGCCATTGCTGAAATGGCATTGGCCAGAGCGGACGGATCTTCCGAGCGCTATTACAGCATGTCTTCCCAGATTGAATCCGAACGAAACGACTACTACGAGAGCCTTAAACACTCCCAACGGATGAATCTGGATATTACGCGCTGGCTGAAATGGTTTCTTGAATGTCTAGGACGATGTATCGACAGTGCTAGCGAAACATTAGCAAGCGTTTTGCGAAAGGCCCGGATATGGGAACAGGTCAATGCCTCCGCGGTCAATGAGCGACAGAAAAAAATCATTGCCCGGTTATTGGATGATTTCAAAGGCAACTTGAACACATCCAAGTATGCAAAGATGGCAAAGTGTTCAGCAGATACCGCCTTAAGAGATATTCGAGAGCTGCTCGACTTGCACATCCTAATCCAAAACCCGGGCGGCGGCCGCAGCACCAGCTACCGACTGCGCGAACCGGATGAGGATTAACGCCTTCTCTCAGCAAAAAACAGGCGACAAAGCTCAGATAAAACATTGCGATTCACGGGACGAACCCCTACACGTTAACCGTGTAAAGGCCCGACCGATTCTGTTACTCCTATGGAATCGAAACAACCCCTTCATAAAGTACAGGGCACAAATAAGCCCACAGCCAATCCAGCAATGGAGCTGTCCAGTCATTACTCCATTGCAGATTACATGAACAATCTCCCCGAACCGGGGACATTGAACGCGTATTTTCAAACTCTGGATGAGGAGACAGCGAAACGAATCGAACGGAGTCCGCGCAAAATCGGCTTTGGATTTTAACCGCCAAAAGCCACGAAAGAGCGCAAAACCCCACACCCGTTCCGAACCTTGGAAAAACGGAGCGTGGATTTTCCAAGCATTGGAATAATTCTTTCCAACCATTGGAAAACCATCACCGGTTTTTCCAATGGTTGGAACATGACGAAATTAGGCGGCCCTTTCGACATCTTGCCAAAATAGACATTTTTGAGCTGGATAGTTGCATCATATGCAACTATCCTGTTTGAAAATGACTATTGATAAAACCAGCTTAGGCTCCATTGTCGACACACTCCAAATGAAGGAGCTCCTGGAAAACACGAGCGATAAGCGTGGGAAAATTGCCCGAATGATTCATTCTGGCGATCTATTCCAGTTGCGGCGCGGACTCTATGCAACACGACGTGACCTCAACCCACTCTGTCTTGCTGCCAGCATATACGGCCCCTCATATATCAGTTTTGAAACCGCGCTCTCCTATTACGGCCTTATCCCCGAGGCGGTCTATGAGATCACCTCTGCGACACTGAAGCGGCCGAAGGAGTTTCAAAATATACTCGGACGCTTTCGCTACCGCAGAGTTCCGGAAAATGTCTACTCCATCGGAATCGAACGGGTCACAGAATCCGAAATTCCATTTCTGATTGCATCACCGACAAAGGCCGTTTGCGACCGAATCGCTCTGGAACCGCGAATGCGGTTCATGTCAGATGTAAAGCGCTGGGCGGAGTTAATGAGGCTGGATGAACAAATTGAACTCGACCCAGAAATCCTTGATGCCTGTGCCAAAAACTATAAGCGTCCCGCTGTGCGCCTTCTGCAACGCACCGTGGAAAAATTTGGAGGAATCCTGACTTCATAAAGCCGCCCCACAGGGGCTTTTCCAAGGTTTGGAAGCAGGCTGAGCCTGCACCCCATTATTTTTCCAATGCTTGGAAAAAAGAAAGCCTCCCGGTGCTACCGGCTTCCAATGGCTGGGCCAGCATAAACCCCAGTGCCTTCGCCGTAATAGCTTTCGTAGACGTGTTCAAAAACGGCGGAGCATTTGGAGCTGAAAAGTTCGCGGGTGTAGGTCTCCGGCAGGCCGCTATCAAGCGTGTCTTCAATGGCGAGGCGGACTTTGGCTCTGGCCTGCGTCTGTTTGCGCCATTCCACACCAAGCAGTTCTTTGAGACGAACCAGAACCTGATGGGCGACTTTCTTCACCTCGTCGCGCTCTTTAGTCGATAATTCGGGACCGGGCCGGGTGAGAATATCAAAAATGGTCAGCTCTTCCTCGCTCAGATGCTCACGCACATGGCGGGTCTCTTCGTCGGATAAGCCCTCTGCAAAATTCAGCAACTCTTCGAGGATCTGTTCAATGTTGCGACTTCCGCTGTTGTAGCTTTCAATCAGCTCCTCAAACTTTTCGAGGTAGTCCGTGCGCGTCCGGTTGAGAGTGATCAACTTTTCCAGCTTCGCGCGGATCGCGGCTTTGAGTTGCTCCAGATCGGTTTTCTTGTGTTTCGATTCTTTCAGCT
>CAZITJ010000011.1:0-2332 GCA_964542135.1 uncultured Verrucomicrobiota bacterium | reverse complement strand
TCGTCCAGCTCCTCGTCATGCATTCGCTTGCGGTGCGGCTCAATCTCCAGCCCCAGCTTCTGCATCTGCTCAATCTCGTTCTGACCGGGGGATACAATCAGCGCCATGTCGGTGGACTTCAAAACCTGCAAGCGATCCAGCAACTCGTTTTTCCGGTCTTCCGGGAGCGCATAGTGGCCGCGTAGCTCTTTCTCTACCCGTTCCAGCTCCTCATTCCAGCATGAACGAACCTTGTCATGCATCCGCAGGGCCGTTGCCTTATCAATCGACACCACCATCGCCTTGCCGGTAAAACCGCGACCGAGAAAATGATTCACAATATCGCGGGCCACCGTATCCAGCCGGTCATCGCGGGTCAGAATATGGTATTGCCGCCCCAGCTGCTTTTCCAGCTTGGCTTCCTGATCCGCATCCAGCTCCGCCGACTCGATCACATCATAGATGTCTTCATTCAAGCTCGGATTGATAATCTGAAGCTCCGGCGTCCGGTTTTCATAGTAGAGCGGCACCGTTGCGCCATCCTCCACCGACTGCTGGAAGTCATAAATTGAAACATAGTCACCGAAAACCTCTTTCGTACGCTCTTCGCCCGCAATCAGCGGCGTGCCGGTAAACGCCACAAACATCGCCTTCGGCAACGCCGCCCGCATATTCATCGCCAGCGTATCGTACTGGCTGCGGTGCGCCTCATCAACAATCACGATGACGTCTTCGTTATCCGATAGCATTGGCATGCGTGATTGTTGACCCTCACCCCCAGCCCCTCTCCCAGAGATAGAGGGGGGTAAAAATGCATTGATGGAAACGAGAACATCCAAGGGGTTATGCAGCAGGTCATCATTACGGAAACGAAGAACGCTCAACCCTTGGGCGCAAAGCCAATTCTCTCGTTGAAGATCCTTGGCCGCCACTTCAGGCCGGTCATGAATTTCACCATCCAGCTCCACGACCAGACGGGCTTCCGCACAATAGAAATCGACGATGTAATCACCGAGCTGGTGCTGACGGCGGAACTTCATGCCGCCAAGTTGTCGGTTTCGGAGAAGTTCCCATAGAATATCCTCCGCCTCGGTACCCGCCTTGCGTAATTCACGAGCCCGCTTGGTCAACCCTGCAACCGAATAACCGCCCCGGTAGTTCTGATTCCCCTCTCCCTCTGGGAGAGGCAGGGGTGAGGGTTTTTCACTCACCAGACGTTCCGGCTGAAACTTTTGAATGAGTGAAAAAATGTAGCGGTGATTGCCGCGCAGCAGCTCACGCAAATGCGCTCCGCTCGACGCATGACACTGATCGCCCTCGGCCTCGCTTACCGCTCCGGCCGCCTTAAAGGTCGTTGCAATCTGCTCATCCAGCTCCACGCGATCGGTCACCACCACAAACGTCCAGTTCCCCGCTGTCTTGCGCAAAATCTTCTGTGCAAAGAACACCATCGAAAACGACTTGCCGCTTCCCTGCGTCTGCCAGAACACCCCGCCGCGACCGTGGCCTTCCGCCCGCGCATCCAGCATAGAGGCAATGGCATTGTTCACGCCCAGGAACTGATGGTTCTGACCGATAATCTTCGTCAGTCCGGACTTATGTTCTGAAAACAGCGTAAAGTTTTCCACCAGATCCAGCAGGCGCGACTTATCGCAGGTTCCCCGGAGCATCACCTCCATCGACACCCGGCGCGGCTCATCCTCGCGCTCAATGCGCTTCCACTCAAAGAACCGTTCCCAGTCTGCCGTCAGCGAACCCACCCGACTTTCCGTACCATTCGATGCAATTAGCAGCGCATTGAATGTAAACAGCTGCGGGATTTCCGCCTTGTAGTGCTTCAGGTTGTCTTCAAACGCCTGCCGCGCTGGCACGCCCGGCTTTTTCAACTCAATCACCACCAGCGGCAGCCCGTTCACAAAACCGACCAGATCGGGGCGGCAGGTATAGAGCGTACCCGTCACACTGAACTGACTCACCAGCACAAAATCATTTTCTGCGGGATGCTCCCAATCAATCACGCGCAAGCGCTCCGTCTTCTGTCCGCCTTGCTCCGTATCGGGAACCGAAACCTTGATGCCTTCCTTCAGCAGGTTATACACCTCACGATTCGCCGCTTCTAAGCTCATCGCCGAACGGTCGCGGATCAGCTCATCCATAGCGGTCGTGATCGCTGTATCGGGAAGTGAGGGATTCAGCTTTTTCAATGCGGAGCGCAAACGCGGCGCCAACACCACCTCGCCCTTCGTCTCGCGGCCAAACAAACCGGTTTCATCCGAGCGCACTTCCTCTCCCGCTGGGAGAGGGCTGGGGTGAGGGTTGCCGCAGGCAATGTCCCAGCCAAGCTCCGCAAACA
>CAZITJ010000010.1:39072-40855 GCA_964542135.1 uncultured Verrucomicrobiota bacterium | reverse complement strand
GACTACAGCGGACGCGGCACGGCTGCACACGAACAGGACATGACCATTCGCAAAACCATGGGGATGGAATACGACCTGAAAATTTCAAAACGTCCGGATCGGGCCGCCTGGCTGAAAAAACATAATCCGCAAGGCGACGATCTGGTGCGCTGGAAGTATCAGGCTTATCTGCAGGATTATCTGGCCTGCATTGCCGGAATGGATGAAAACATCGGTCGCATTCTGGATTACCTGAAAAAATCGGGACTGGAGACCAACACGGTCGTCATGTATTCGTCGGATCAGGGATTTTATCTCGGCGAACACGGTTGGTTCGACAAACGCTTCATGTATGAAGAATCCTTCCGCACCCCGCTGCTGGCCCGCTGGCCCGGCGTCACAAAACCGGGATCGCGCAACAGCGATTTGGTGCAGAACATTGACTTCGCGGAAACTTTCCTCGACATCGCCGGCGCACCGATTCCCGCAGACATGCAGGGAAAAAGTCTGGTTCCGCTCCTGAAAGGCCGCACGCCGGACGATTGGCGAACCTCGCTTTACTATCACTATTACGAATATCCGGGCTGGCACAGCGTCCGGCGGCACGAGGGTGTGACAACCAAACGCTACAAACTGATTCGGTTCTATGGCCCCGATGTCCCCAACGGTGAAGAATGGGAATTCTATGATCTCCAAGCCGACCCGCAGGAAATGCAGAGTCGGTACAGAGACCCCGAATACAAACCCGTCATCCGGAAAATGAAACATGAGCTGCAGCGGCTCCGCGAACAGTACGCCGTGCCGCCGGAAAAAGAAGACAACGCATCCAGACCGGAATCATGAATCCTTTTCGATACACATCTCTGGCGACCGTCGCAGCGGCCGGGCTTACACAGTCCGCCGCCGCGCAGAGCAACGCGCCGCCGAACGTGCTGATGATCTGGGCAGACGACCTGAAGCCCACGCTCGGCTGTTTCGGCGACCCCGTTGCGATTACACCGAATCTTGATCGGCTGGCCACCCGCGGCACCGTGTTTTCCAGTGCCTACTGTACGTGGCCGGTCTGTGCACCGTCGCGGGCATCGATCACCTCCGGCCTGATGCCGGAAGAGGTGGATGTGCTCGGCTTTACCCCGCTGCGGGCCACACTGCCGGATCTGATCACCCTGCCCCAGCACTTTAAAAACAACGGATACGAAACCGTCGCCGTCGGCAAAGTGCATGACCATCGTACGGTGGGCGATATTGTGGATCCGGACAGTTCCACGGAAAACGGCATCGAAAAAGAAGATGAGCGCTCCTGGACCCTGCCGTTCGACTGGGGCGGCGGGAAGGTCGGGCCCACACAGTTTCCGGATCGTGACGGACGGCGCTGGCCGCTGGCGGCGGAAGCCAAGGACGTCGATGAGTGGAAATTCACCGATTCCATTCGCAGCGCGCTGATGCTCGACCACCTGACCGACCTGGCTGCGCAGTACCGAGACACCGGCAAACCGTTTTTTGCCGCGGTGGGCTTTGCCCGCCCGCATCTGCCCTTTCTCGCACCGCCCGCCTACTGGGATTTGTATGAACGCAACGATTTTCAGATGGCGGCTTATCAGGCGCACCAGACCAACAGCACCGGCTGGGTGTGGGACAATGTGCATGAGCTGCAGAACTACTATGTTCTCAACGTGGACGCAGAAGGCTATGCCGATCCGTTCCCGTGGAACGGCTATGGCGAACCCTGGCCGCCGCCGCTGTCCGAAACCAATCAACTGGAGCTGATTCACGGATACTACGCCTGTGTATCACTGGTGGATGC
>CAZITJ010000010.1:36805-38972 GCA_964542135.1 uncultured Verrucomicrobiota bacterium | reverse complement strand
AGCGGCAGCAGCCTGGTTCCACTGCTCAACGATCCGTCGGCGGAAATCCGCGACGGGGCCGTCACCTGCTACCGCAAATCTCCTTTGGGCTACAGCTACCGCACAGCGCAATACCGCTACATTGAATGGATTCTCGACGACGGCACGGTTCGTGACCAAGAGCTCTTCGACTATCAGACCGACCCGCACGAGGCCACCAATATCGCGGTGTTTGCCGCAAACGACGCGCTGATCATGCGGCTGGCCAGTCAGATACGCACTCCGGATGAAACGCCGGGCTGTATCCGGCTTCACGGCACAGAACCTGAAGCCCTTCCCCCGGGGGTTTGGTACAATGACTGGGCCGAACAGCACGGTCTGAACGGCACCAACGCCAGCCGTCTGGCCGACGCCGACGGGGACGGCATCCCCAACCTGCTGGAACACGCCATGGGCGGCAACCCGAATTCTCCGAATGACAACCCGGATTGGTTCCGGCTGCATCAGGCGTCCGGTTTTGTCTCCCGGGAAGCGCTTTTGTTTCGCTTTCGCCGGCAGCGTTATTCAAACGCCAAAGGCCTTTCCTATCAGCTGAAATCCACTCCGAATCTGCAGACCGACATCTGGGATCCGCTGGAGTTTGAAGAAACCGGCTCAACCGTCATCGACAGCGATCTGGAAGACGTAACCGTCCGGATTGAGGCCACCAACGCTCAGGAATTTATCCGCCTGCATATAACGGAACCCTAAGAGATTCTTCTGCCGCAGGATGGCGCTCCGTGGTTCCAATATCTGCATACAGACTGGATATGGTTCCGCACGGTGACGTTTGTGTTCCGGATTTTTTTTGATACGTTTATTGATGCGCACAATAGAAAAGGAACCCAAGCAAGGAGACATCCATCATGAAGCACACATTGAAAACCGCCTTAGCCGCTTTCGCCATTTTTGCCCTTACTGCTGCCGTTCAAGCTCAAGTCATTACGCCGGAAGCCGACGGAACCATTTCCGGCGGAACGCTTGTAGAAACCGGTGTCACCACGGAACAAACCCCGGAGGGGCTCATCGTAAAATTTCTCCCTACAGCCCGCCAAAAATGGGTAAAAGCCGCCTATACCGGGCAGTTTGACCTGAGCGGATACTCCGCCATTGAAATCAACATCACCCATGTCGGCACCGTTCCCTCCAAGGTTTCCGTGCGTGCGGACAACCCCGGTCCGGTTTCAGAAAAACCGTGGAACATGGCCGTTTCTTATAACCCGATGGAGCCGGGCGAAACCAAAACGCTGCGTATCGACTTCGGCTACCACAACTTCCGCTCTCAGCAAAAAGCCTATGACCTGGATCCATCCAGCATCAACGCCATCATGCTGACCATGGCCCGGCCGGAGGTTGACGGCATCGCCTTCCGGATCAACAGCATCAAGGCAGTCAAATAATTTGATTTTGTTCGGCAACATTGCGTTTGAGCTTTTTTGAAAAGCGGCGCAGAGAGTCTGGCCGCATATACGAAACCGTTTCTGCACAACACGCAGGACACAAAATAAGGAGAGAGAAGATGAAGGATCTGTTAAGAACAGCATTAACCGCCTGCTCCATTGTTTACCTGGCCTCTGCCGTTCAGGCTCAGGCCGTTACGCCGGAAGCCGACGGAAGCATTGTCGGCGGCACATGGAGAACCGACGGCACAACCGTTGAAAAAACCGATGAGGGTGTGATCGTTACCTTTGTTCCCGGCTCGGGAGTTAAATGGCCGAAAGCCTCTCTGGAAGGAAAATTCGATCTGACCGGGTACAACGGCATTGAAATGTCCCTGACCAATATCGGCACGGTTCCGGCAAAAACATCCATTCGTGCCGACAATCCCGGCCACTACAAAGATAAACCGTGGAATATCGCTGTGGCTTACAACCCGGTTGCCCCGGGCGAAACCAAAACGCTGCGCATCGACTTCGGCTACCACAACTTCCGCAGTCAGGAAAAAGCCCATGATATGGATCCGTCCAATATCAAAGCCATCATGGTGACCGGCAAAGACCCCAGCGTCCCGGTTGTCTGGCGCATCAACAGCATCAAGGCGGTCAAATAAACCGGATATGGTTCCATGGCATTTCCATTGCACATTTTTCACTCAGTCATAGTCTGAGCATCCGTTACACGAGAAACACTGAACACGAACAGAAAGGGA